>DGUK01000019.1 GCA_002394635.1 Faecalitalea sp. UBA4312 | reverse complement strand
CTTTCTCAAAGAATACAGCCAAAGGTGCGTTCTTTGGGATCTGTCCGGCTTTTAATGCGTAATACTGATGATACAAAACCGATAGTTCCTTTTCTTTTTGGTCATATCGTTCCAACAAGCTTTGTACAGCTTGTCCGGTACGATCCGGTTTCGCTTTCAACGCAATGGAAATTTCTTTATTCTGATCATGCTTATACACATAATCCTCCATCGCTTTTTGTCCGCAGATCATTTCCATACGGACCCCCTGTTTGTAGTTCATTACAGATAGAATTTTGATAGGCCCGATCTCTCCGGTTCTTTTTACATGGGTTCCACAGCAGGCACAACGGTCAACATCTGGAATTTCCACGATCCGCAGATCTTCATCGATTTCTTTTTTGCTGCGATAAGATATTGATCTCTCCTGGATTTCATTCGGATACCAGATCTTTACCAGCGTATTCTCATAAACAACCTGATTGGCTCTTTTTTCAATAGCTGCTAGCTGCTGCCATGACAGCGGGCCGTTAAAATCCACCGTGATGACAGCTCCCATATGAAAGCCGACGTTGTCATATCCGTACATCTGATGAACAAGTCCCGAAACAATATGCTCCCCGGTATGTTCCTGCATATGGGAAAAACGGCGTGACCAGTCAATCGATGCTGCTACGGATTTTCCTGGTTCGAGCGGCTGCTTGGTAAAATGAACGATCTTTTCATCGATCCGCTGTACATCGATGACTTCCACATCCGCAATGATCCCAGTATCACTAGGCTGCCCGCCACCTTCGGGATAAAAAGCTGTTTGATCCAGCACAATTCCGTATTTTTTCTTCAGAGGGATGCATTCCTCCACAATGGCATAAAAGCTTCTAATGTAAGCATCTTCTTTAAATAATTCTCTCATATGCAGAATTATACTGTATTTTCCGGAAATACCGCAATGCATTTAAGCCAATTCACTGTTTTGAAGGACTTCTCTTTCGTTTCTCAAGTAGAATAACGCAACCGTTCCCGGTCCTGCATGAGCGCCGACCACCGGTCCGATGTCGGCTATCAGATAGGCATCGGTTCCTGTTTCCTCACGGAGAAACTGATTCAGCTGTTTGGCTTTTTCCCTATCATTGGCATGCGCAATGAAAAATATATTCTGTTTCGGATCATCGGATTGAGACAAAAATAGTTTTCCGATACAGCGGATGGCTTTTTTCATGCCCCGTACATTGGCGACGCTCTCAACCGATCCTTTTTCGTTGACTTTCAGGATCGGATGGATCTTTAACAGACCTCCGGCAATGGCAGTCGCCGAACCGATCCGGCCCCCCTTTTTTAAATACATCAGATCATCTACAGTAAACAAGGCAATCATGTGATCGATGGCAGGCTGCAAAAAAGAAAGTGTCTGGTCCAAAGAACAGCCTCTGTTCTTTTGCTGAACGGCCAAAAAGACCAAATAACCCAGTCCCAGGCATACATTCCGGGTATCTACGATTTCAATTCTTCGCTCCGGAAATGTTTCCTTCATGAAACCGGCCGCACTCTGTCCGATCGAAAACGTATTGCTTAAAGCACTGGCAACACTAAGAAACAAGATATCTTTTTCCTGTTGTAGTACCGGAAGAAAAGCTTGTTCGAAATCACCCAGATTAGCTGCTGAAGTCTTGATGGACTTTCCTTCTCTCATCCCTTGATAAACAGCCTGCAAAGAATCTGTCTGAATGCCATCCATCATACAGGAAAGAGGAACGACCGAAACGTTCCACTTCTTCAAAAGCGAATAAGGCAGGTCACAAGAGCCATCTGTCATAATCACATAAGGTCTCATACGCACTCTCCTTTCTCAGGCATCAATATCATCGGTATGATTCAGCCAGCATTGATCCGGTTTGATCCTCTGTGCAAAAATCCGATTGGCATCCTTGGAATATTTGGATTGATGATATTTAAACAACATCTCTTCCTGGTTCCATTCTCCCAATATTTCAATTTTTCCGCTTTCGTGGGATAACACATAGCGACAGGCCTTTGCCTGACCGTTCATCTGCGCACGTGCTTGTTCTACGATATGCGAGCCCTTCCGCAACGGAACCTGAAACTGTTTCATGACACCCATCGCCGGACGACATTGAAAAATATAATAAGGCATAACGCCAATGGAAGTTAACTGGTTCAGCAAAGAAGAGAGCGTTTTTGGATCATCATTGATCCCCTGTAACAGAACTGTTTGGTTACGGACCGGGATACCGGCTTCCAATAGGATCTTCACAGCTTGTCTGGATTTCTCCGTAATTTCTTTTGAATGATTATAGTGGGTCACGATGATCAGCTGTTTTTTTCTGTTGTAGGTTTTTAACAGATCAATCAGTTCCGGATCCTGCAAGATCCGATCCGGCAGCACGACCGGAATCCGTGTGCCGATCCGAATAAAATGAAGATGCTTGATGGAACTGAACGCTTCCAAGTACTGCCGCATCACGGCATTTTCAAGCATCAGTGCGTCCCCACCGGATAACAGCACATTATCAATCTCTTTATGTTGTTCAACGTATGCCTTCATCCCGTCCATATGAAGAGCCACTTCCCGGGCATCACTGCCCACCATGCGCTTTCTGAAACAATGACGACAGTACATTGCACATTGATTCGTTGTCAGTATTAATGCAGTCTGTGCATATTTATGCTGCAGGCCGGTCATCTTCGTATTCCCGGCTTCACCGCTTGTATCCTTCTGTCCGGAAGTACTGATCTCCATTAAATCCGGAAAACAAAGCTTTCGGATCGGGTCGGACTTCCAGTCCGGACCAATCAGATCCAGATAGTACTTTGGAATACGGATCGGATACACACCCGTAATAGCTCTGAGCTGACGAATTTCCTCCTCGGTAAGATTCCAGTTTCGAGCAAGGGCATCCGGCTCGGTAATACAGGTTTGTAGTAGTTTTTCTATCGTGCTCATCTTATTTCCTTTCTATCTGCCCTGTGCAGAAAATGTAAAAGGCACAGAAAATCCAAAAGTGATTTCTGTGCCTTATTACGAAGATGAATCATGATTCAACGTTTCTGTCTATGACTTCTTTAGGAGGGTTAATTCGGTTATTACTTTGTATGCGAAATACATAATGAATATTAAGACCACACAATACAAATCGCTATGCGTAAAAGAAGCCGTAGGCACACCGGATACAGATCCACCCTGTGAAGCTGTATCTTGCAAAGGATGGTTTTCTTCAACCTCGTTTTTTATATTCGTAACTGTTACGATCGTTTCCGTATCTGCCTGGATTTCACCACTTTCATTTGTCATGATGACCTGATATCCATCAGCGGATACTTCCTCGACCACATACTTTGTACCTGCCGGAATCTCATCAATGATGATCCATTGCCCATGCTTGAGAGCAATTATAGCACCGGTAGTCACAAAACCTGTTTTCGATCCATGATAAGCAAACGACTGATCCGTGTCAAAGGTAAAACGGAACATAAAGTCCTTCGATTGATCGGCCTTGTTTCCTACGACCGTTTTTTCTACACGTAACGAACCATGCGGTATTACGTTGACGACAGAAACCAACTGATTTCCTGATCCATCCACCGTTTTGGTTATGGATGATTTCCAACCCTCAATTTCTTTCTCCACGATCTGAAAGTCAATATTTACCGGTAAACCGGTCAACAACGCTTTCCACTGGTTATCTTTATTTAAGTGGATCTCTTCGATCCGATAACCATCCGCTTCCAAATATACCGTTATATCCTCCGGTATATCCTTATTGCCAGAAATCCATGTCTTTTCAATTTCAATCTGGATTGTCGTCTTGTCAGGATCCCCTGCAATCAATCCACCATTTGAACCAATGCCTCCCCCTCGGTAAGCATAGTTTCCTGTAATAAACAATTTAGCTAAAGAATTAGCTAATGCACCGGCCTCTTCGTTCAACAAAGACTTCAATGCATAATTTCCATGCGCTTTGATGAAAGGATAATACTCATTATCCTCACTAGCCGGATCATACCGTGCTACGTCTTCGTTGACATAACCCATTTCGGATCCGGACAGAATCGCACCATCCCTGGTCCAGTTATTACGTCCTCCGCCGAGCGTACGCTCAGATAAATCAATTTCAGCGGATGAAAAGAAAAACTGTGCCGAAGCAAAGTCATCACCGGCATCTTCGGCCGTATTACCATAAAGCGCAGCGCCTTCGTTGACCACAAAGACAGCTTCTCCGGTCGGACAGAACCAGACGCCTCCGCCGATATACCCAGCCGTGTTTTCAGTAACAACTGCATTTTTGATGCGTGCTACATATGGAACACTGGCAATATAAACACCACCGCCATATCGACCCGCTCCATTGTCCAAAATGTAACCAGCCTGCAGATTCACCTGGCTGCTGCCTGCATAGATACCGCCACCGCCGGCTGTCGCCCAGTTGTTGGAGATCGTGCCTCCATTCATCACAAATTCAGCTGGGAAATAGTTCGGCCAGTTGTCTGCGTCAATGCCGTAGATTGTTTTTCCTGACTGGCTTTCATAGCTTGTCTTGCCAAAGAAATTCGTCCAGCTGTCAAAGGTTCCGACGCCTCCGCCCAATCCTCTTGTTTCGTTTCCGTCGATCAGACCATCCTCCATGGTGAAATGAGCCCCGTTATACACAAAGACACCTCCGCCACCATATACGGATTGATTGTTTCGGATCGTGCCTCCATTCATAGTGAAATAGGCCTGTGAATCCTTATCTGCTCTGTTTGGATTTCCTCCATATACCATCACACCACCGGCATAATAGGTAGAATCGTTATTGTCGATCATACCGCCATTCATGGTCACATGGCTGGAAGGGCCAGGATTGGTCGAAGTTGCCAAAGCGGCCACCATCAATCCCGGTGACGAGTAGTTTGCACCATTGTTTGAATTCTTGTTGTTGGTAATCCGAATATCATGGATAACACAATCGGCATTGTATACCAGCAATGCGCCAGAATACTGACCGGAAATTGTGTTATTCTGCAATGTTCCTCCATAGAAGGATCCATTGGCTCCATTCGAAATGGTGATAGCACCTTGATAATGATCGGTCGACTGCATATCTTGAACATAGCCACCATACATCGTAAATGATGCATCCTTTCCCGTTGTTTCAATACTGTTCCGACTGGCATTGGCAAACGTACCATTCAACAAAATCAAGGTACCTTCATTTTTAATGTGTTTGGAAACAGACATCGCATCAAACAAGATCGATCCATCAATCGTTAAAGAAGCTCCCTTTTGTACATGAAACATGTACTGATTCCCTTTATTCATTGATAAGGTCACTTCTTTGTCTGAACCAATCGTCACATCGGTTCCCGAGAGAATTTCAACCGTCTTGTTGATTTGAAACGATTGATCTACACGAACAGATACATCGGGATCCGCCTGTCCGATGGCTGCATTCAGCTCGCTTTCACTAGAAACATCAACATCCTGTACATCCCCGGCAGCCCTCATGTTTTCAAGAGCAGAATACTCTTCCGGTTCTACAACAGTTTCTTCCTGCTCAATCTGCGTCTGCGGTTCAGTTGCCACATCTTCCTGCTGAGGTTCTTCTGCAGAGATAACCTGCAGTCCTGCTTTATATACAAACAAAACTCCCAAAATCAGAAACAAGAACGAAAAGACCCTTTTTGTGCAAGTTTTCATAATCTCACCTCCTTTTCTTAACTGATTTAAATGTATCAATTATAAGGAGGGTGAAATACCCAAAATCAACACAAAAAAGCCCAAATAGTATAAAATGATTTATCCTTGATTTTGTGCTTTTGCCTCAGCTTCCAGATGCTGTGAAACAATTCTTTCCAAAGCCATTGTTCTTGTTTGCCCCTTTAAGTTAGCGTAATGATCCAAATTCTTAAGAAGGGAAGCATCGAAATTTACTGTAATAATTTTCCCGTTTTTTCTTTTTTGCATCTTGACTCCTTTCTGTATATCTGATTGATTTTTGAAACCATCTGATACAATTCATATGTGATACAAACAATACAAACAGATTAATTTGTTAATTCAATTTAAACGTATCAATTTTACTTAAAGATTAAAACCCTAATTCTCTTTATCTTCACCCAAATTCAATACGATTGAATGTTCTTACTAATACATATATATAAAAGCTGCTCCAATTTAGAAGCAGCTCTCATTGCATGATCATTCCATACCTGGTTTTCGAAAACATAAAAGAAAAAAGTTAGTGGTACTTAGGTCGTACAAAGCTTTTTACAGTACGGAAATCACACAATATATAAAAAGAGGTATATGGTATTTGATAGATAACTGAGACTAAATAAAGTGAGAAAAGCATTATACCTCTTTTTAACCTGGTTATAAGATGATCGAGCCATCTGTCATCTGTGTTCGATACGTTGTCGGATTCATACCAAATTTACGCTTAAAGGCAGCCGCAAAATTACTGGACTTGGAATAGCCGACCTCCATGCAGATCTCTTTGATGGTCATCTCGGATTCCAACAGCAGACTGGCCGCTTTTTCCAATCGTTTATTAATAATGTATGCATGGACTGACATTCCTAAAACATCCGTAAATGTCTTGCTGAAAAGCGATGTGCTCATGCCGACCTCTTTGGCCAGCTGAGAACGGCTTGGTACATAAGCCAGCTGATTATCAATAATTTCTTTGGCTCGCAGCACCATTTCCGCATTGATCTGGCTGGTTTTCGTTTTTCCCATGGTACTGGTTTCCATTTTCAATGCTTCTGCCATATAAATGGAGATCATCTCATGGATCTTACACTCGAGAAACAAATACCCCATTCCATTTTGAAACTGTGTATATTCTTTTAATTCATAGAATATCTGTTCCATACGTGGTGTCAAAGAAACAAAGGACGAATTTCGTAAAAAATCTCTTCCGTAGGTATCAATTTCCTGCCAGTTAAAATAAGTGGCAATAAGTTTATAGAAGTAGTTCGTAGGTATTTTCAAGCATCGTAAATGATACTTTTTGTTCTTTTCGAAATGCAGCGAATAATTTTCACCGGCACCCGGTGTGCAATATGCCTGCTTGTGTTTTAAGATGATCTGCCTATCAGTGGATTCCGTATCCCAGTAAATGTCTTCTCCCAAATTAAACCAAATATATATGAAATCTTCGGATGTGTTATTTCTAATTTCGATTCCGGAAGGAAATTCAAAGTACAAAGTGGATAATATAATGCCCCTTTTGGTAACAGTTCGATATACCTTTCCCTCTCCAATATAGTCAGGAATGGTTATTTCCAACCGTTTGGGCGTATTCGTAAAAATTTTTGCATATAATTCGTTGACTTCTTTTTCACTGTTGCGCATCCCATTCCTCCTTTCGATAATTTGTTAAAAGATACTATAAATAATGTGTAACTTCAACTATATTGATTTTTATTGAATTGTATCAATACTTACAGTTAATTCATACCCTTAAGGAATTATTAAATACCCAAAACCAATATTTTTTTATTGAAACATGTGGAACTCTCCCTATATCTATATCTGTTTCTTTCGGTAAAATCACAAAAAGAGTGCCGTATTTTCCAAAGCATGCCCTCCCCTTGGAACAGGCTTTTGGTTATAACAGCACTCTTTTTATAGAGGACAAAACATTGTCCCTGCTGACGATCTAAAGCTATACCTTACATCCTCAGATACCGTCAGTATATCGGATTCTTTTAACTGGATGATACCCAAAATGAAGATACTTCAGCCCGAATCCATTATATCCTTTTAATTCAATACTTTGATCTGAGCCATTTTAAACTTTTCAATGGCATGAATGAAATAGGAAGCCTTTTTTTCTATCAAGAAAATATCACCGGCTTTCAGTTCATATTCCTTTTTCTTATAGCCTATGACCGCTCTGCCTTCCAGCCCGAAAACCACTTTTTCCGTCTTTGCGGCTTGTTCATTCAGACCCGTTCCATGACCATATGAAAGGACTTGCAGCTGCAAATTCTCATTTTCTGCAACAACGATCTCCTTGATCTGTCCCATTTCATAGCCCAGCAGATCCTTCAAACGAAAATGATTTCCTTTCGTAAATGCTTCCCGGTTTAAATGTTCAGCTTCCAGCTGGATCTCAACATAGACAGTATCTTGATCGGTTTCCAGATTTACATTCTGTTCTGTGCGAAAGATCAAGGACTGTTCCTGTTGAAGAAAGTACAGCACGGGATCATAATGGACCCGGATCATGCCTTTAAGTATGGTGATCATACGATATTGTGGATAAGGATCCAGAAAAAACGTATGATCCGGTTCCAAGCATACAATTTTATAATTTTTTCCTTCTTTCATTACTTTATATTTTATATTGTTACTAGTGGTCATCTCGTTTTCCTACTTTACTATTCTGATTGTCTCTGATTGTCGTTTTTTCGATCTATGAAGTGCATACCGAATACAAGATCCAAATCAAGTTCTCCTTACTGCCGTTATACCATTTCTTTTTCTATCAAAGTGAAATCGCGAACACATTTATCCAAATAGGTTTTATTTCTGTTGGTTTTGGGTATCTTCGTTTTTTTTATCGTGAAAAAATAAAACATAGGATCAGGAGAGAACAATGGCTTTCAATGAACTCGATTTAAACACAATTTATCCAATACAAATTATTCCGAACTTCATACCGGGATGGGAACTATTTATATTGCTTGTTACTTTTGTCATCATATTGCCAGCCCTTTGGCCTAGCATTGATGAAAGAAAGCTTTCCTTCCTCTATATCATAGCTTTCGTTGTTTTTATCCTGATTCTGATTCATTCTTTAATGAATGATTAAGCCTCATTTTATCCATATCAAAAGCATAGAAAAGGCCGGATACGATTCGGTCTTTTCTACTGCCTTTAATTAAATCTGGCAATAAACATGAATCTATCTTTCTGTATTCCTGTATTCATAGATTTTCTTCATGCCTCGAATCATCAGTTCCTGCAACGACGGCTCCAGCTGGCCGATTACGTCCGCATGCTTGATCAATAGATCCATCTCCTCCTGCGTTAATTCGCGATGAGATGAGTCTAGGATCAACAAGAATTCTTCTGTCAGATTATTGAATCTCTTATACTTTTTGTGAACCGATCTTGGGTGGATCCTGTTTTTGATTTTTCTTAATTCATCATGAGAAAAGATATCCTCTACTCGCATATAAATATCTCCTTATTCTTTTACAACTTACTTTCCTGTCAACATATGCAGCTGCATGATATACAAATATGCATCCTTTTCAGATTTTACATCCAATATATGTTTCCCGCCTGTTTGCTCTGTGATACAAATACCGGTTGCCTCCTTCTTTCCTTTGCACGTACATAATTCAATAGTCTGGATGGACGCAAAGGGAATCACTTGTTCCACATGGTCAGACAGCTGAACCTGCATCTGCCGGTTCGGCCAGTATGCGGACCGATTGACCACAATTCGATTCTGCGGATTGACAGCGGATATGATCCATTCCGCACTGATTCCTTCGGGACTATCCGAATGTCCCAGCGCAGGCACATCTTTTGTGTAGTATCGGCCAGCTGCTTTAAAAAAACGCATAGGTCCTCCTTCATGGTTGTTACCTGTTGATTACTTATATTTTAAACAGAATCCTTAGCGCAAAGCCCTTTCCATCGTTTATGGTTATATCCTTTCTGGGTATTTGTCTTATCTGTTTTGGGTATCCAAGGACTCTTTTTCTTTCCCCTATTTCTACACTTTAGTCCGTTTCTGTCATTCAAAAAGAGAAAATAAGAGAAACAGATAAAAAAAACAGACATATCCTTCCTTTATGGATTTGTGATATAAGGGCACAAATAAACCTTATTTGGGTATTTTTACATTATATAAATCTCTATAGTTATCTATAGAAAGGACATCTGAATAAGATGATTAGGAGATTGTATGAGACAAAATCTTAAAAGATTCTGGCTCGGCTTTTTATGTGCTTTTGTATTAGTGCAAGGCTCTACACAATCCATCCTATCTGTTCAGGCAGCAGAAGCAGATGAAGCCATTGTTGAAACAACTACAGTGGCTGAAGAACAGACAACGGAACCACAGGCTCCGGAATCTGAAACTTTACCGGATGATCCGGTTCCTGCTGAAACCACAGACACAGACAATGGAACAGATGTAGAAACCGAGCAGAATCCAAATGCACCTCCACAGGAAGAAGGAACTGTGGACAAAAATGAAATGGAGGAAGATACGAAAGAAGAGGAAGAAGAGGAAGAAGAATGGAATCAGGCACCGATTACAGGAAATGCCAGCCATAACGGCGTAACGGTCAACGTAAACGCTCCGGCAGGTAGCTTCCCGGAAGGAACCAATGTAACGATCCAGCCTTTGGACGATCAGGTTGCCCAGGGACTGCGTGATCAGGTAACCGAAGGAGAAGAAGCCATCGGTTTTGACATTTCTTTTATCACAGCAGAAGGATCGGAGGTTCAGCCTTCCAACGGCCAGCAGGTTACGGTGGGATTTACGGTTGATGCAGCCAGCCCGTTAACGATTGAAGACGATGAAACCGCAACATTGGATGTAGTTCACGTTTCCGATCAAGGTGGTGGCGAAATTCTGAAGAGCGTGGATGCACCACAAACCGGACAGAGTTCGGATATTGTCGTTTATGCAAACAGCTTTTCAGCCTATCTGGTTTCCAAATCACCCGTATTGAAAGCACCACAGGAAGCAAAGATGGTCGATGTCGCGATTACGAATTTTACCATTGAGAACCTTGAGCATGAGGCAGCGGATCGGATATACTACAATGACCGTTTCTATCTGGCCATGGACTGGGATGCTTCCAGCTATGGAAAAGATCTGCATGCAGGCGACTACTTTGATGTAACCTTGCCGGATAACATGATCTTCCCGGCAGGTGTCACTGCCAGTGATTTCAATTTAACAGATGATGAAGGAAATGTTGTCGCTACGGCCCATGTTACACCGGGTCCGAACAATGCCGGTGGTACGATCCATGTGGAGTTTACAGATGCGGTTGAAGACCGGTATAACGTAAAAGGAACAATGTATGTAGCAGCGCAGTTTAACCGACAGGCTGTTACGTATAATGAACCAAATACATTCACTGTGACCGTCAATGGAGAAGTCAATCCAATCTCTGCTTCGACAGAGGCCACCGTTGTCGGTCCAAAACAACTCGAAGACGAGATCCTTGGAAAATGGGGACAATCTGTGGCGAACGTAGATGATCAAGCGGAATGGTGGGTACGTATCAATCACAGACAGGATACATTGACCAATGTGGTTATCACCGACTCCTTAGCCGGAACCGGTGAACATTTCCTTCCGGAAACGTTTACTTTACGTAAGGTCACTTATAATGAGTACGGAGGCGTAGTTGGCTCTGCTACTATCGTCGATGTATCGAGCATGATCAGTTTCTCGGATGACCTGACAAGCTTTACCTTAAATCTGGGGAATATTGACGGAGATCAATACCAGTTAAGTTATCGAAGTACCTATACACCTGGAACTCGGTTACGCAACAGGGTAGTCTTAAACTCTACGGAGACTTCGCAAACCTTTGTAGCGACCCATATCTCAGCACAATCCGGTGGAAGCGGTGGTGGCGATCTGGCCAGCCGTATCAAGATTACCAAAGTGGATGCGGATGATAATACGATCGTTCTGGCCGGGGCTGTATTCGAAGTGGAAGACAGTCAAGGAAATAAATTTACCTTAACAACCGGTGCTGATGGAACTGTTACTTCAGATACCTTAACACAAGGCACATATCATGTAAGAGAGATACAGGCACCAACAGGGTATATGATCCTGGATTCGGAAAGTGAATTTGATCTGGAAGTAACGCCAAGCGGTGGTGCGATCCGTACTGTTAAAAATCAGAAAAATACGATTGATATTCCGGTCAACAAACAATGGATCGGTCCAGCAGCAGATTCAGTGACTGTCACGATTTCCCGTTCTTATGAAAGTGGTGGCAACACAACGGAAGAGGCATTAAGTCAGACACTTGTCTTAAACGAAGCCAACAACTGGTCTGGTACATTTACCGATCTGGAAGAATATGCACCGAATGGAACAAAGTATACGTATCAAGTACAGGAGCAAGATCTAAATGGATATAGATCCGAAATCGTCGATAACGGTGGAAGCTTTACCATTATCAATACGAATACCGAAACAATCGATATTCCGGTTGTTAAGCAATGGATCGGTCCGCCGGCCGAAGACGTGGAGATCCGTTTATATTCCAACGGTGAAAAGATCGATAGTGTTGTATTGTCGGATGCGAATCAATGGCAGCATACGTTTACCGGGTTACCGAAATATGACGCAAACAGTGGCGCTGAGATTCCATACGATATTGTAGAAGCCACAACAAAAGACTTCCATAGTCGACAAGAAGGTGATTTCCGTACTGGCTTTACCGTTTACAACTACAATACGGAAACCGTTGATATTCCGGTTACCAAGCAATGGGTAGGCCCGCAGCAGGCTTCCGTAGACGTTCAGTTAATGGCCGACAATCAAACAGCAGATACAATCACATTATCCGCTGCGAACAACTGGTCCCATGTATTTACCGGTTTACCAAAATACGATGAGACCGATGGCCATGAAATTGAATATACGGTTGAGGAAACACCGATCGAAAACTATAAAGTTGAGATTGCCGGTGATGCACAGAATGGATTCTCGATCATTAATACCAATATCGAAACCATCAGTATCCCTGTACAGAAACAATGGGTAGGAACTCCAACAGATTATGTGGATATTCAGCTGATGGCAGATGGAACCATGGTGGATACTATTTCTCTATCCGCAGACAATGACTGGGCCTACACATTTACGGAATTACCAAAATATGATGAGACCGATGGTCATGAAATTGAATATACGGTAGAAGAAACAGCTGTTGAAGGCTATACAACCGGTATATCCGGTACCGCTGGCAGCGGCTTTACCATTACCAATACTATTACCGGTAAGGTATCTGTTCCGGTTACCAAAAAATGGGTAGGAACACCGACCGATTCTGTGACCATCCAGTTATTTGCCGATGGCAAACAGATTGATTCCGTCGTATTAAACAAAGATAACCAATGGCAGTATACATTTACCGATCTGGATCAATATAAAGATGGTAAAGAAATCACATATACGATCCAGGAGGAAGCTGTAAAAGGATATAAAGTAACCTACGCAGGAAATGCCAAAGAAGGATTTATCGTAACTAATACGCAGAACACACCGAAAAAAGAGCCGAAAAAGAAAGATCCTACAAAGCAGAAAGGTCTGCAGACCGGTGTTCAGACCAACCAGTCAACACCAATCGTGTTCGGCGTTATCATTGTTGCGTTATTAATTTGTTTAGCCGTTTATATTTATAAGCGCTCGAAAAAGAATCAATAAAATTTATTTTCTCTTTTAACAATGTCAGGATATTCATCCTGACATTGTTTTTGAAATCCGTATTTAAAAAACCTCTGTATTTTTAACAGAGGTTTCTGTATTTATTCGCTTTCTAGTTTGGTGCTGTCTGATATTGTAAAGGCGGTGATATTCCCTTTTGGATCCGTCTCCAGCAATAACATCAGCTTTCCTTTTCTCCACATATAGATCGTCGTATCTCCAACACTTTGTTTAAAGCGTTCGTTGCCGAACCTTTTTAAAACATCCATGTAAGTCGATTCTCTGACATCGATCCCGGCCAGATATACCTTCGTTTCGTTGTGATCGGAAATTATATCATAGTGAAGCATCGTGATCTTTTGTTCTTCTTCATCGCAGAGGATCATCATTCCGATTTCATCGGTATCCTCATACAGACGGATAAAAGACAATTTATCATTGACGGTCAAGCCTTCTTTAATCAGCGTTTCGTTGGCTTCCTTCCAGTCTTGGCCGACTTTTAATGATTCCGACGATTTGATTTGCATATCATTCCATACAGGTTCCGTCATCCGGAAATAGAGAAAGCATAGAATCCCGGATACAACCAGGATCGCTGCAATTATCCCAAACCATCGTTTTTTTCTATCCATTCTTCTTTCCTTTTTTAAAATTTTCATTAAAGAATTTTACATTCTCCGGTGTGAAGCCAATCAAAGCCGCCGGATTCTTCTGGGCAACGACCTGTAATACTTCATCCATCGCTTCTCTTTGGGCTTTTCCATGGCTGTTATTTAATGTACGGTTTGGCATGGTACGGGTATGGCATACCAGGAAGCTGTTTGCCGTCATCCTTCTTCTGCGTATATCCTTGCGATAGATCCATTGAATATCCAGGTATGGAATGATCAGACCATCTTTTTTGGAAATCAAAAAGTGATCTCCGGCATATAGATCGGTATCCGAGGCCTGTAGTTCCTTATCTGCCATTTCCAGCATTCCCTGTTGTTCCAGCAATTGCAGTGTCTGGGAAATATTTCTGTTTTTATTACGGGAATACAAAATCAAGCTCAAGCCAATACAGCCAGTCACAAAGGCAGCCAGACCTAAAACAGGTGCCAGTGTATTTGTGGACTCTTTCCCGGCTTCCAAATAATTGTATCCTACCCGGTCGGTTACCGTTACCTCGTCAACTCCATAGGTTTCCGATACAGCCTGGAAGACATCGTATGGAATGGTGGTGGAACGTCCATACAGGCGTATCGTCTTTCCTTCTTTCTCAGGCATCTTTACCATTAAATTCATTTTCATCGTTCCATCGATCTGCGCATATTCTTCCGGCGTCATTTCCACCAATAGAAAGTACGGATTGGTATCCACCGCCATGTAGTAATATTTTCCATCCTTCTGCGCTGACCAGTCATTATCGATAGCTAAGATATCAATATAGACATCCTGGTTGGTTTGATCACTTTGCATCGGATCAAAGAAGTCTGCTTTTTTCTTTTGATCGAGGATTCCGGTTGCTGATACGATCGCGAATACAATCAGCCAGAATGTAAGAATCACAAAAACAATCCCGACTATTTTTGAGCGCTTATCGGGATGTAATGTGCGTTCAATATTCTCTTTATAATTCATATAAACTCCTCCTGTATATTAACGTACGCTTATCATTTCAATGCGAATACCCGAAAACGACAGAATAATTATGAAAAAGACTTTTTCTGCTCTAAAAAGCAGTAAAAGTGAACCATTTCTGTTGAAAATACAGATTTTGGTTCACTTTACATATAATTATTTATTTAATAATTCGATTGCCTGACGGACATGGTCAGCCTGTAGACCTCCATCCACAAACGAGGTCTTGATCAGATGTTCCATAATTCCGTAATCCTCATAATCCGGAAAGATTTCATCATCCAGAACTATCCAGTTTTTATGTGGATGGGTCTGCAGCCAGTTATAGATGCCCCGGCCACGGTCCATCCAATGGTCGATGGTTTTGTCAATCAGGGATAAGCCCTGGCTGGCCAGTTTTTCCAGCATGTAGCGGATCAGAATTCCTTTTTGTTCCTTGGCCTGGGGATCCCAGTCTCTTTTCCAGGAGGAAGACAGAACGATATAAGAATCTGTTTTCTCAACGATTTCCTTTAACAAAGCTACCTTCTGATCCTCTATACCGACAAAGCCATTGATACTATCACTGGTCTTACGGCAGTTTAAAACACCATCAATGTCCAGAAAGACAATGTTTTTAATACTGCCTTGTGTATTTTTTAAAGTATTCATCATTTCTCCCTGTATCAGACTGGCTGTTTGAACTGACAAAGACAGGTGGGATCAAACCAGCATCTTGAATATAGCGGGCACATTGTACACTGATGGCCTGCACAATAAACGCGTTGGCCATGGAAGAGGTCGGGCAGAGAGCTGTATCCAGATCTTTGATCTGCAAGATACAATCACCGGGAACCCCGCAGTTATCAATCACGATATCCGCCAGATCCATCAAGTGCTTGCCGGACGGATGACGGGACGTGGTTGCACGAGAATGTTTACAATTCGTGATGGCGATGACCTTTGCCCCTCTTTTTTTGGAATCCATGGCCATTTCGATCGGATAAGCATTTCTTCCGGAATTGGATGCCACCAATACAACATCCTCCGGGGACACATGATATATTTCCGTTAAAATCTCGGCATAGCCCGGCAGCCGCTCAAGATACGTGCTCTTTGTCGCATGTTCTACCAGCGTTAATTCACTGGTCAAGATTGGTTTGACAAACGCAAGACCTCCGGCCCGGGCATAAAATTCTTCGGCTACGGTATGGGAATGTCCGCTGCCTGTCACAAAGAAGGTATGGCCATTGATAAAACAATCGGCAATCATCTTAGCAGCGGCATCCAGGTTTTCTTTTTGGGTGTCGCGGATCTCTTGTAACACTTGAAATCCGGCTTCAAATACTTGATCGATCATATGTTAATAATACGGCCTTTCCAGGCCCTCTCCTTCAATTTCTATAATATCCCGAATATCGATCTTTGTCTGTACGATCTGAATAAAATTCATTTCCAAATTGATCTTGGCGACCATGCCTTCCTGACGGATATAGTTCTTTCCGTTATAGTAGACAATGCGGATGATCCGGCCTTTTCGGACCAGATGGATCCGGCGATCCAGCTCCATACGATCATCCTCGGACAAAATTTTTCTTTCTACGATCTGCTGTTCCTGCTGCCTTAATAGCTCATTGAATCCTTTCAAGGAATCAAAGGGCTGAAAGATCTGCGCACGGGCTGCATGTTCTTTATTGGGCATTGTGACCTCCTATCAATAAGTTCCGTTTCCGAGTGGTTCCTTTTTCCTCCAGGTTCATCCCTTTGAGTACCGCATTTTTTCCATACTGCTGGCGGATCCGCACCAGCGTTTCCTGTATTTTTTTCTCTTTTTCCACTTCCTGGATATCTGTAAATAAATCATACGATTCATACATCTCATCTCTCACATTGTGAAAGCCGATACCGATCCGGCGGATCGGATACGATGGATTGGTCACCCGTACATACAGACGTTTGAATTCCTGCAGAAGAATACGGTAGGAATTGGTACAGTTGGAAATTTTGGTTATCGCACCGGTCGGGCGGATCACATCCTTGGAATACCCGATGGATAAGCTGATCCGATTGGTGACCAGGTGCCGGTCGGTCAAGGTCAGCACATTGACATCCACCATTTCTTTGACAATCAGAAAAGCATCCTGATACGAATAATCCTCAAAAAGGATCTGACTGTTGGAAATGGAATGCGCTTTGGCTTTATAGCGGTGGATCTCCTCTATGGTCGTGGATTCCCGGCCCCAGGCATGATCGATCAGATAACGGGCGTTGATACCGAATTCCTGATATAAAAGCTTTTCCGGATAATGCGCAATGCCCCACATATCCACAATGCCTCTTCGTGCCAGACGGCGGGCGATCCCCGGCCCGATCTGCCAGAAATCCGTCAGTGGCTGATGATGCCACATCCATTGTTTAAACAAAGACTCATCCAGATATCCTGTCGAATCCGGCGCATGTTTGGATATTATATCCAATGCTACCTTAGCCAGAAACAGATTCGGTCCGATCCCAACTGTGGCTGTGATCCCGGTTTCCTTCAAGATCGCGGCGGTAATTGTCTGGGCCAGCTGGCGAGCGTTCATTCCGTACAGCTTTAAATACGATGTCACATCCAGAAAGGATTCATCGATGGAATAGACATGAATATCTTCTTTTGCAACATACTTTAAAAAAATCCGATAGATCCAGGCAGCATACTCCATATATAACCGCATACGTGGTAAAGCAGTGATGTATTCCACCTGCTTCGGGATTTCAAACAACCGGCATCGGTTTTTCACTCCCTGTGTTTTCATATGCGGAGAAATCGCCAGGCACAAGGCCCCGTTCCCCCGGGAAGGATCGGCTACGACCAGATTGACACGCAGAGGATCCAGCCCTCTCTCCACACATTCCACAGAAGCATAAAAGGATTTCAGATCAATACATAAATACACTCTTTCCATAGTTTCATTATACAAGTTGTTTTTCCTTTTTCCAGTCATTTATGCAACTTTTATGCAACTTTTTTAAATAATCGCCATGAATGATGCATAATAAAAACGAGTTTACACTCGTTCTATCCGTTGGTTTTCGTTTGTTTCATCAACGCATCCAGACCACCATACCGATATTTTTCAATTTGTTCCAGTAATCGCATTGTCTCTTCCAGTGTATAATCCTGGCTTAAGATCGTAACATATCCATACATCTGCATCATCGTTAAGACATGAATCAACGAACTGTGGTCCCGACCGGTTTTTAAAGCACGAAAATAGCGTTCCTCGATCTGCTGTTTCAGCTGAGACCAGACATCTTCATAAACGGTTCCCTTTGAACCGTAAATCAGAATATAAAGCTCCTGTTTATGATTCCATAGAAACTCAGTCATCTTCTGATGATGCTCAAACCATAGATCGGTATCCTGGTCCGTTAAACTCTGCATGTAATCCTGCAGCTGCCGGATCACAGGTTCGATCACCTGGACAAATAAATCCTCTTTATTCTCAAACTGAAAGTACAAAGCACCAGTGGTCACCTCGGCCCGTGAACAGATGACCCGTAAAGAAGAATCCTGATATCCCTTCTCCATAAATTCCTGCCTGGCTGCCACTAATAATCGTTCTTTTGTCTTCATATTTTCTTCTTTCTTATTGATTTCTTTGTTCCTGTATTTTCTGGTACAAGTTGACAGTCTCTTCCTTTGAATATGCGTTTACTACGTAAATATCTCCATCTGTCTTTATCACAATATAGGCCTGTACATCTGTATATACATAATAAATGGCATTTTGTCCCTGGTAGGTACTGATTCCGTTATAATAATTCGTATTTGTATGTTTCCCTTCCAGTTTTTCTGTATAAATAACATCCCGGATCGCATCATACATAATAGTATCGGATGAAACGGTCCCTCGGATGGTTATGGCTTCCTGCTTCCAGGTAAATGTGTTTGCCGACTGGTTTTTTACCTTTTCGTTTTGATAATGACCGGCAATCAACACAGCTATGAACAGGAAAACCATCGGTATGTTTAATAATAATGCCGTCAATAATCGATGATCCTTTGCCATATGATTATTATATCCTTATATTGATTAAATGACGCATAAAATTTATAATTTAGCCATGAACAACAAAATTTTATCCCTGTTGCTGCAATCCCAGGGAGAATTTGTTTCCGGCCAGCAAATTGCCGACCAGCTGCAGGTTTCCCGGGTCAGCATTTCCAAACATATTCGTTCTCTTCGTGACAATGGCATTGAGATTGAAGCGGTTCCCAACAAAGGCTATCGACTGGCCGCCTCTCTGGATCTGCTGGATGGACCGACCATCGAAAACGGTCTGCATCCGTTCTATCACGTAGAAGTGGTCTCCTCGGTTGCTTCCACAAACGATGAGCTGAAAAAGAAAGCCGACCATCTGTCTGAGGGTACAGTACTGATTGCCGACCATCAAAGTGCCGGCAGAGGACGGAACGGCCGTTCCTTCTATTCCCCGGAGCATTCCGGCATATATCTTTCCATCTTTCTGCGTCCGGCCTTTTCTCTGGATACCGCATTAAAGCTGACCGCAGCCGCCAGTCTGGCCGTCGTTGACAGCCTGGAAAAAAACTATGACATTCATCCCACTATTAAATGGGTCAATGATGTGCTGATTGAACATAAGAAAGTAACAGGCATCCTCTGTGAAGCCGGATTTGAAATGAACAGCTCCCGAATGGATTATATGATCGTAGGGATCGGCATCAACGTGCATTCATATACGATGCCGCCGGAATTACAATCCATTGCCGGCTGTGTAGAAGATTTCAGCACCCATACATGCAAGCGGAACCAGATCATCCAGGATCTGTTAAATTCATTTTATACGTATTATTCAACGATGGAGGACAACACTTTCCTGCCTTCCTATAAATCACATTCCTGTCTGATTGGTAAGAAAGTAACCGTCATGGAAGGAAAAAGTGCCTATCAGGCCATCGTTGTGGATATTGACGACCAAGCCCGTCTGATCGTAAAAAAAGGACAAGAGATCCTGCCCTTGTCCAGTGGAGAAATTCATATCCGGAATTATTGATCCGGATTTTTTTTACATCGTTTGAAAAAACGGAAGATTCTTGATCGGTCTTGAAAGCAAAACTGCCACAATGCAGCTGATCAAATCACCGGGCACATATACAAGAAACAGGAAATACAACATCCATCCCCATGTATAATCCATCTGATAGACACCATTTTCCAGAATGCAGAAATAAAGCAGTCCGATGATATAGATAATCAGCATACAACCAATGGAAACAGCCAGCTTATAACCGAAGCCTTCCTTTTTTTTGGAAAGCCATCCACAGAGATAGGCAGCGACAATAAAGCCGATCAGATAACCAAAGGATGGCTGCAGTACATAGGCAGGCCCACTACCGTTGGCAAAGACAGGGATTCCCAGTAAACCAATGATCACATACACAGCGACAGACAAAGCTGCCAGCTTTTTATCCAAAAGAAGACCACAAAGAACCACAAAAAAAGTCTGCAGTGTAATCGGCACAATGGAGATCGGTATTTTGATAAAAGCACCCACCGCAATCAAGGCCGCAAACAACGCACACAGAATCATCTCTTTTACTTTCATAACAACACCTCGTTGTTACGTTATCATAAATCAAACTGATTGTAAACATAATTATACAATATAGTTTACAATCAGCCATATCCCCCATAAGATCATGAAGTGGAGCGGATAGAACACATAGAAAAACCATTTATGAAAGGTCCGATGCGTTGTATACTGCTTTCCGTTGTACAACACACAGATCAAAAAGCCAGCTGCCAGAATAGAGGCCATATCCGCCATCGCAAACAAAACAGAGTGTGACCAGGACAACGGCCCGTATTGTGTAAAATGCTGTATGAGTGCAAAAAATACGGCAGAGGCTAAAAAAGCTCGTTTCTTTTCCATCCGCAAAAAGAATAGGGTAAAGACCGGCAAAGAAATGTACCAGTCACACAGTATACTGACCAAGATCAGGCCGATTACTTCCGAAAGATCCCCGTCATTCCTTCGATTCTCCACAATTCGAAAACAAAGATACAAGGTAATCAAGATATCCATACCGGCAAACGTCAAAGGCATCCTGCGACTGGCACATACCACCAAGGTATATGGCAGTTCGGAAACCAGCCCGCCGACCAGAAGTCTTTTCCTGTATTTTTCTTTATCCGATGTATGCGCATATCCTTCCACCAACAGCCACAACATGATCGGTGCTGTAATCAGTCCGATATGAAGGAACACAAAATGCAGCATCATATGCCGATCCAGAAACAGATGCGCAATATGATTGAAAACCATCGCTGCTGCCGCCAGGTATTTAAGTTGGTCTCTGTTTAAACATTTCATAGTTCTATTCTAAATGAGGACAGAATAAAAAGAAAAGGCGAATCACTTCACCCTTCCCATTTCAGATCTAAAACAGACATATTCTGTTTCTCGGCTAACTTTCGTAAGCTTTCATATTCCGGATACAGACGTTCGGTTCCATCCGGAAGGATGACCTTTTTCATATCCAAAGGTCCGTATTGAGTCATCTTGGTGACGGTTTCTCTAGGTAAGACCGTACGTTTCATCGAACATCGGCGGATACCGATGGTCGTCGTATGTGTAAACAGAAGGTTTTCCATCTTCGAAACGTATTCCGGTCGGCAAAGAACGACCAGTTCCACAGCCGGGCGGTTCTTCTTCATATAGATTGGTTGGAAATGCACATCATTGGCACCGGCTTCCATCAGTTTATCCAATACCGCCGCAATCTGTTCGGAAGAGCAGTCATCGATATCGGTTTCCAGCTTTATGACCGTATCCTCTTCCGCTTGTTTGGTCTGGATTTCCATTGCCCGCAATAGCGAAGGCCTTTCATATTTTCGCTTTCCGGCGCCGAGTCCGGTCTTCCGGATCACAAAGGATGTCGGAAGTTCACCCGTTGTGCGAATGGCCGCTGCAATGGCAGCCCCTGTCGGTGTTACCAGTTCTCCTTGCACTGATACGATCTGCAAAGGCAGTTCGTACATTCGGGCGATCTGGCTGGTTGCCGGCACCGGGATCGGCATTACGCCATGTTGACAACGTACCGTCCCTGTTCCTTCACATAAAACCGGCAGGATGACCTGTTCATACCCCAGATCATCAAAGCAGACGGCAGCAGCCACAATATCCACAATGGAATCCACGGCTCCCACTTCATGGAAATGCACCTGGTCTACCGGTACGCCATGGGCATTCGCTTCTGCCTGGGCTAAGATATCAAAGATCTTATGAGCCAGCTTTCTGGCTCCCTCACTTAACTGACCGGCATCGAGAATCGCATTGATCTCGGCCATATGCCGATGAGCATGATGATGATCGTGGTCATGATGATGGCTATGGTCATGGTCGTGATGATGGGTATGATCATGGCCATGCAGATAATCCATATCATGATCATGGTTGTCGTGCTGCAGGATCACATTAAAATCACAGGCACGGATACCGGAAGGATAAACATCCGATATGTCAATGGTATATCCCTCCAATGGAAGACTGTGCAAAGCCTTGATCAATTTATCACGATCTGCTCCCAGATCCAGCATGGCCGCCACGAACATGTCGCCGCTGATGCCACTGGTACATTCCAGATACAATGTTTTTTTCATAGATTCAACCCCTCATTCATACTTCCGGTCCGAAAACCTTGTAGATCGATCGTCACATAACGAAATCCAATCTGTTTCAATTCGTTCACAATTTCGTGACGCATTTCAAACAACATTTCCATCTGCTCCGGCAGAACTTCCAGTCGTGCCAGATTTTCATGGATGCGAACACGATATTGTCTAAATCCTTTGTTTTCCAAAAACTGCTCCGCCTTTTCGACCCATTGCAGTTTTTCTTTCGTAATGGTCTGTCCATAGGAAAAACGACTGGCCAGGCACGCAAAGGAAGGCTTATCCCAGGTTTCCAGTCCCATCTGCTTTGACAAGATCCGGATCTCTTCTTTATATAGATCCGCTTCCCGTAACGGGCTGCAGATCCCCAGTTCCGATAAAGCTTTATGCCCTGGACGATAATCGCTGTCATCATCCCGGTTCGAGCCTTCGCAGACTACATCAAACCCTCTTTGGGCAGCGGTTTGAAGGATTGCCTTGAAAATTTCTTTCTTGCAGTGATAACAACGGTCCGGCGGGTTGTTGATAAACGCGTCGAGATGCATGACATCCACCGGTATCATTGTATAGGCGATCCCGTGCTTTTCGCAAAAGGCCACAGCCCGGTTTTTTTCACGGGCCGGAAAGGCATCGGCTACACAAATGCAGGCCAGGCAGTTTTCTTTTAAAACATCGTGACACACTTTTACCAGAAAAGTGGAATCCACTCCTCCACTGAACGCAACAGCCACTTTTCCATACGTGTTGATCATTGCCCGCAGGGTCTGATATTTATCTTTTAACATGTGCATTTCCTTGACAAGCCAGGCGATTGATCTGGCATGCAATATAGCCGGCTCCGTAGCCATTGTCTATATTGACCACGGACACGCCGTTGGCACATGAATTGATCATCGTCAATAACGCCGACAATCCGTGAAAACTGGCGCCATAGCCGACAGAAGTCGGTACTGCGATGACCGGTACGGACACAAGACCGCCGACCACACTGGCCAATGCTCCTTCCATACCGGCTGCGGTAATGACACAGTTGGCTTGTTCCAGCAAGTTGCGATTGGGTAAGATCCGATGGATCCCGCTGACACCCACATCGTATAAACGAGCCACATGGGCTCCAAAGAATTCTGCGGTCAATGCGGCTTCTTCGGCCACCGGAATATCGGATGTGCCGGCTGTGCAGATGGTAATATTACCAATCTTTTCCTTTTCCTTTTCCAGCTTCATGACACCGGAGAGGGGATCGTATTGGATTTCCGGCAATACTTCGTGAACGATCTCGTACTGGTGTTCCGTAGCACGGGTTCCCAGCACTTCGCCCTGCTGCTGATAGATCCGTTCAAAGATCTGCTGCAGATCTTGATCAGGTTTATTGGGACAGTAAACGACTTCGGCAAACCCGGTCCTCTTTTTCCGTGTTGTATCGATTTTGGCATGTCCGATATCTTCATATGCGTCTTTTTGAAGAAGATTTTCGGCCTGATCGATGCTTATCGTCCCGTTTTTTACTTGTTCTAATATGTATTTGATTTCTCCCATAGCTTTTCCTTTATTCAAATATTCTGGCTGCTTCCTGCAGTCTCTGGATGATCGGAATCTGCTGCGGACAAGCAGCTTCACACTGGCCGCATTGAATGCACATGGAAGCTTTGCCTTTTCCTTCGGTTTTCTGCCGATACCTCTGATCGGCACTCTCTGAGCGGAAGATCCGTTTCCGATTCAGTGCATCGAAAATATCCGGAATCGGAATTTTCTGTGGACAGCCCGGCACACAATAATGGCAAGCTGTACAAGGAACGGAATCAACCTGGTTCAGGATATCCATAACTTCTTTGATCGTGGCCTGTTCCTGCTGGTTCAGTGGTCGGAAATCCTTCATGTAGGAAATATTATCTTCCATCTGTTCCAGATTGCTCATCCCCGAAAGAACGACCCGTACGCCATCCAAGCTCGCTACATAACGAATAGCCCAGGAAGCCATCGAAGCATTCGGATCTGCTTTTTTAAAGACTTCCTCTACCTCCGGGATCACATTGGCTAATGTGCCTCCTTTTACCGGCTCCATGACCACAATATCCTTCCCGTGTTTTCGCGCCATCTCATAGTTGGCACGGCTCATAACGCTCGGATTTTCCCAATCTGCATAATTAAGCTGCAGCTGGACAAAATCCACCTCCGGATGTTCTGTCAACAGCTTATCCAGCAGATCCGGGGAAGAATGGAAGGAGAAGCCGTAATGTTTGATCAAGCCTTGTTCCTTAGCTTCCTTGACAAAGTCCCAGATCCCATAGTCATCATACATTTTATAATTACTGCGCTGCAAAGCATGCAGCAGGTAATAATCAAAATAACCAGCCTGGGTCCGTTCCAAAGATTGGTTTAGCTGAGCTTTGCATGTTTCGGCATCCGGATGTCCCATCCATGCATTGATCTTTGTTGCCAAAGTATACGACTGGCGTGGATATCTTTCTACCAATACCTTCCGGCAAGCCACCTCACTACCCGGATACACATACGCCGTATCAAAATAGGTAAAACCGGCCTCCATAAAACGATCTACCATTTTCTTTGTCTGTTCAATGTCGATCTGTCCTTCCTTCTGGGGCAGCCGCATCAAACCAAATCCTAACTTTTTCATATTTCCTCTCATTTCTCTTGAATGACACGTACGATCTTTTCAAAAGCTTCATACGCCTCAGGTGAATCATACAACACATAATCATGGATCTGTTGTTCACCGACCGTCAACGAAACCGGAACATCCAGCTGTTTAAGGTGGTGGGCGTAATTCGTGATATCGGGATAGAACAATTCCATGGTTCCCGCAAATAAAGTCACGTCTTTGAGATAACTACTGTCACCGTAAGCCGGACTGACCTTATAATCCTTTACAGACAAGTCACCGGCCCACATTTGCCCCATTTCCTTCAACATGTCTTTATCCAGTAATACATCCACGCCGTTATAGGTATCTGCTTCCGGATCGGATTCGGATATATCCAGCCATGGACTGATCGCGATCAAATGATCCGGCTGCATATCCTTTCCTATGTGCTGGCACCAGGCAATTGCCAGTCCTCCGCCAGCTGAATCACCCATTACCGTTACATGCTCAACGCTTTTATACAACTTCGGATAATAGGCCTCCAGAAATGTATACGTATCCTTATATGTGTACGCAGGCGCTAACGGATAGACCGGTATAACAACCGTTGCGTGGGTCTGGCAAGCCAGGCGGTCACAAAAATACAAATGTTTGGCACTAACATCATTGATATATGCCCCTCCATGCAGATAGAGGATCGCAGCATCTTCTTTTTTCTCAGGTTCCAGCGTAACAACCAGGATTCCTTCCTGCTGGCTGATGGTCGCTTTTGATTGCAGGCTTATTGAATCCAACGTAGGCTGCAGCCATTGCATGACAGTATTGTTGTTGACTACATAAGTCAAGTCTTCGTCACTTCCTGCAACAAAGAGAGAACAAGCCATTGTTCTGCTTGAAAAAAAGCGAATAGCACCGGTTCCTGTGGTAAATACCAGCAGAAAAAGAAACAGGATACGGACAAATCTGTTTTTCATATACATTCCTCTTATTCGTTCACATTATTTATATTTAGTTAATTATATCATACTCTTCTGCCATTAAGTCATCGATACATCTTTTTGAGGATCGTTGTCATAAAGTTTTATATGTAAAATTTTTCTCTTTATTGGATTTTTTTGACAAAAACTGGGATTAAATCGATATTTAAAGGCCTTTTTTGGACATTTTTTCATAATTTTCGTGATTTTATGTAGACAAAAAAATGCGTATTATTATATTATTTTTATAAATAAGAGAGGTTTTTTATGAGCACGAACAAACAAACGATTGGTGAACGTGTAAAAGCAATACGGAAGGATCAACGACTAAATCAGGAGCGATTTGGAAAAGCTTTAGGTGGTCTTCAAAAATCTTCTATCAGTAAGATCGAAAAATCAGAAAACGGCTTGTCGCAGCGTAACTTGAAAACCTTGTGCCAGACATTCCATGTCAATGAACAATGGTTATTAACAGGCGAAGGTGAAATGTATCTGCCTGCCAGCCAGGAAGAGATGATTCAAGTGTATATGCAGAGCATCTTGTCAAACCGTGCTGATATAGCCGAACTTCAGCTTCATTTTTTTAAATCGCTTTCCAATCTATCAGAAGATGATTGGGTAGTTCTTGATAAAATTGTCACTGCATTAGCAGAACAAAATTAAGTATTGCACCGTCCTGAAAAGGACGGATTTTTTTAAAGGAAGAAGATCTTATTGATAAAAATCATCTTCTACAACTGTAAATCCCTTGGTTTCCAGACAATTGATCACTTCCTGGTATTCCTCTGTCTTAAAAATCAGGATCGGACGACATGTCTTCCGATTAAAAGACAGATAAATGTAGTCCACATTGATATAGCTGTCACTTAAGGCCTTGAGAAGTTGATTCATGTTCCCTTCCCTATCTTCCACTTCCACGCCGATCACATCCGTCAGACGTGTCTGGTAGCCTGCCTCGTTCAACGCATGATGCGCTTTCTGCGGGTCGGATACGATCAATCGGACAATCCCGTATTCCCCGCTGTCATTGGTCACAGAACCTAGTATATTGATCCTTTCATCATAGAGAACCTGGGTGATCGCCTGCATAGTTCCCCGGCGGTTTTCCGCAAATACTGATACTTGTTTCATAACGGTTCTCCTTTCAAAAAACGAATGGTTGTATTTACCGTATCATAGAAATCCTGACCGGTAAAACCATGACCGGCTTTTTCATATTCCACATAGTGTGCTTTTTTATATAAATCCGATGCCTGTCGAGAATAGGAAACCGGTACATCATCATCCAAAGTACCGTGAAAGATCAGGACATCCTTTTCATATTTTAATACGTTTCCAAAAGATGACATGCGTCGGGCATCTTCATAATATTTCCGGCTGACCGTCATATAGGTAAATGAAATCTGCTGTGGTATCTCCTTGTTCTTAGGATAAAGCTTTCTGGCCTGTGCCGGAATCACAAAGGCCGGATACAGAAGAATCAGTTTATCGATATGCGCCATACGTTCAACGGCGCTGTGGGCTGCTACAAAGCCACCCATGCTTTCACCAAATAAAACCAGTCTACGGACATATGTTTTGGCAGCCAAGCAGTCGATCACAAAATTCAGATCTTCGATTTCGGTTTTTACCGACATGTCCAAAGATGTTCCGCTGCTTTTGGAGTTGGAACTGCCACCTCGGAAATCAAAAATATAAGCAGCAAAGCCTGCCCGGGCAAACGAACGGGCATAGTCTGTCATCTCGGTATGATTGACACCCAGGCCATGGGCCAGAATGATGGTATCATAGATTTCTTCGGATACAGAGGGAAAGAACATCTTTCCGTAAATATACATCTGCTCGTTTTGAAAACAGACCTCTTTTGTTCGAACTTGTTTTTTGGCCATATAGACATCCTTCCTTGATCCCTTTGATGATATCATACATTCATCCAGTTTTATCGGATTCTATGATAGAATACTATCAAAGTGAGGTTACAAAATGAAAAAAACATGGATGTCTGTGTTGACCGTATGCATGTTGTTTCTTTCCCTGATCGGATGTTCTTCCGACAGCTATAAGAATGCCATTGCGGTCATTGAAGTAAAAGATTATGGAACCATTAAATGCAGGCTGGACTACGAAAACGCACCGGAAACCGTAAAAAACTTTATCGATCTAGCCAACAGTGACTTTTATAACGGTTTGACCTTCCATCGGATCATCCCTGGTTTTATGATCCAAGGCGGCGATCCTAAGGGAGACGGAACCGGTGGAAGCGATCATACCATCAAAGGGGAATTTTCTAAAAACGGGGTGGATAATAAACTTTCCCATGTACGAGGTACCTTGTCTATGGCACGTTCCTCGGATTATGACAGTGGAAGCAGCCAGTTCTTCATTGTACATAAGGACAGCCCGTTTCTTGATGGAGAATATGCCGCTTTCGGTACGGTTATTGAAGGAATGGATGTTGTTGATAAGATTTGTGATACCGTGGAAACCATCGATGACAACGGTACCATATTAAAAGTGGATCAACCGGTAATCACTCGTATTACTATTGAAAAAGAATCGAAGTAATGTTTTCGATTCTTTTTTATACCACATAATGATACACATGCCGGTATTTCCATAAAAAATAAACTGATAAAAATAAGGAGAGTCCTTCACTGAACAAAACCGAGCTCCAGACGCCATCTACCTGAAGGAAATAAGGCAGCACCAAAACAGCTGCCACCTGCAGAAAGAAGGTACGTACCATAGATAAAAAAGCAGATATCTTTCCGTTGTTCAGCGCTGTAAAGAAAGCCGACGCAAACACATTGATGCCAAAGAACAGAAAATGAACAGCATAGATGTGCAACCCGTGGACCGTCAGTTCCATCAAATTTTGATCATAACCGACAAATACCGAGCTGAGCTGACGAGCAAAGAGATTGCATGCCATCAGAAGACCTATGGAAACGCTCACTACGATCACAAGGCTCTTGGTAAACAGATTCTGCATTTCTTTATGGTTTTGTGCCCCGTAATGATAACTGATCAACGGAGCTACTGACTGGCAGTACCCAAACAGAATAGCCGCAAAGATAAAGTCCACATACATCACGGTCCCATAAGCATCCACACCATTATCTCCGGCCAGGCGAAGCATCTGGATATTGTACAAAATGCTGACTAGGGAAACCGAGAGATTGGTTACCAGCTCGGATGATCCGTTAAAGCACGTCTTACGCAAGGTCCGTCTTTCAAACAATGGTTTTTCAAAACGCAGAATGGTTTTTTTGGTTGTCAGAAAATACACAACAGGGATCAGCGTACCAATTGCTTCGGCAAAAATGGTCGCAAAACCGGCACCGGCGATTCCCCAATGCCATACAGCGATCGAGATATAATCCAGTACAATATTGGTCAGACCGCACAAAATGGTGATAGCCAGACACATCCGTGGTCGTTCGGCAGCAATAAGCATCGGCTGGAAGTATAGTTGAAACATCAAAAAAATCAATCCGGCTAGGTTGATTTCTCCATAGACCATACATAAATCATAGACAGCCCGGGAGTGAGCCAGGTGTTTTACAATGATCGGCAGACAGATCAGTCCGGCAATGGTCAAAGCCAAGCCGGTCGCAAGCAGGCTGAGCGTAATCATCGAAAAATAACCGCAGGCCTTTTTTTGCTGACCTTCTCCTAAGGTTTTAGCTACGATTGCACTACCTCCGCTACCGAACATAAAAGCAACTGCGGCCAAAAGGCTCACAAACGGATAGATCAGATTCAAAGCGGTAAACGCGTCCTTGCTGACTAGATTGGATACAAACCAGCCGTCGATCACACTGTAAATAGATATAAAGATCAAGGTAAATACCGGTGATAACGAAAAACGGATCAGACGGGGATACGTAAAATGATCGGACAATTGTGTGCTCATGCATTTATTGTAATACAAAAAGCAGTTCCTTAGAACTGCCTTTGTATTATGATAAATTGGGAGAGAGAAATATGAAGATTTTTAGCAAATCTAACCTTTTTTAGGTCACTTATATACTAATAAATAATCTTCGTTTCATTATATCGATTTTATGGTAAATAATGTGAGATTAGTTTCAATTATGGGGAATCTTGTCAACAGATTGCCATAAAATGGGATTTCTTTTTTCTCTTTACGATTTCACCGACACAGACCCGGGTATGGCCGAAATGCCATACTCTCATCCATTATTTCAACAAATATTCAGCAATCTCGTTATCTGTAATCAACACATTCACATAACCACTCTCAATAGCCGCCTTTACCGCTTTTCGTTTGTTCTTTCCATACGCAATACCCAGCCGGATCGGGATCTTTTTTAAATCATCCAGTCCCAGGCTGATCAGCTGGTCTTCATAATCCTGCCAGACGGTATTGCCATTCTTATCGATGACATGGCCCAGCACCTCGCCAACGCCACCTCTTTCCTTGACGGCCGGATAGAACTTCTGGTACTCCTTATTTAGTTTAAGAAGTTTGGATTTTCGGCTGACCATACCGATACCGACAATAGCCATATCCACATTCCGGCACAACGAAAACATCTCCTTGATACTGTCCTGTTCCAGCAAGATCTTCTTAGCTTCCTTGGTCACGTAGAGAGGGCACAACATCTGATAACTGCGCGCATTCAAAACGCGGGCAAATTCCTCCACAACATAATTGGAATATGCCATTCGTACCCCTTTCGGTGCATTTAAAGCGACATTGGTCGAGCCCAAAGACGGAATAACAAGAAGGTTATTATAATTCAAAAACTTTACACGAGGATCATTGGCCATAATTTCAATGGTATTCCGGATACTGTCTCCCCATGTGATGGTAATCTTCATGGAATCCTTGATCGTACGTAAAAGAAAATCCGATGCATATTGAGCAAGCTGCTCAGGCTGATCGCTCGGACCGATGATCACTTCTTTTAATCCATATTTCTTTTCCAGGCACTCTTCCGTTGATGACATAGAATCATCCGGATAATGTATTTTAAATTCGATATATCCACGCTTTTTAGCCAGGGCTATCGTTCGGGAAACTGATGCTTTGGAAATATTCAGGGTCTTCGCGATACTGGTCTGCGACATACCCTGTTTATAAAACATCTCCACAATCTTTATGATGAACCTTTCTTCTCTCACTTCAATCAACTCCATATTTATTGTAACAAATTTTAAGGGTTTTTTTTATAAAAGTAAAATTGATTTCATCAATTTTTTTATTAAAGAATGCCTAAACTATCACAGGCCATCGATTTTTACAGTGGTTAAAAAAACATCTATTCTTTTCATAGATCTGTGCACTTCCAGAAAATGCCTTGGCTTTCCCCCATTACAATTTCTTCGCCTCTGTTTTTCGGTCGATCGTAGAAAAGTGGCTTTTCTTCCTCTGATTCGACCATCGGGACATGGACCAGGCTTAGACGGTCAATCACGCCTGCCTGTAAAAAGGCCTGGTTCAAAAGACTGCCACCTTCCAAAAGAAGTATATGAGCAATATTATACCGGGCCAGCTTTTTTACAGCGGTCCGAATATCAATTGAAGTCTTTCCGGCAAATAGATAAGAGATACCAATACTTTGAAGATAGGCCAGATAGGCATCCTTTGTATCCTCGCTGAGAACTTCGACGATATGGGCCTTGTCATATCCGGGATCCTCATCACAAATGACTGGATCCTTCCATCCCAATCGTCCCTTCGTATCAAAAGCGACTGCGCAAAATGCATGGTCGTCTTTAACGATGAAATCTCTGCGATCTACCACAATGTTCTCAAACGGTTTCAGATCCGGAAACCACCCATGCGTAAAGCTGGTTTCCATTGTCACCCTTCCACACGCAAAGGCATCCGCTTTCAACGCACGATGTATCTGGTAATAGTAATCACAGGCTTTTATTCCCATAGAGGTTTCCAGAAACGGGCCGGTTACTCTTTCATTTTCGGAAACAGTCATGTGACAAATGATATAAGGTCTCATATATCCTCCCCGGCATTTGGTTCAGCTAACATCCACAAGAAAGAAAGGCACAACAGCCCCACAGAAAAGAACAAAGCTTTCTGATGGAAGGTGCGGATCAGCAGGCTTTCAAGCACGGCCCCGATAACAAAAAACACGATCACACTGTAATACAACAAAGCTTTCTTTAAATCGGTCTGATTCCGATACTGGATAAAGCGGTCGATATGGTTTGTTCCGCTTCTTAGGTTTCCGATACACATGGTTGTGGTAATTGAATTCCCCTTGGCAGAACGGAAGGATTCCACCTGCAGTCCGCATGCGAAGGAAATCAATCCGTTAGCAATCAGATTAAAGGATCGTGATATCCAGCAAACACATCCTAAAATCACGATTTCTGCCACCAGCACTACCTGCCGCCAATGGATCTTTTCATTTTGGATCCTGTTGCGGATCAGATCCGACAAAACGATGCCCATCGTAAAGGCCAGTACCGGCCACAGATATCGCAAAGCCATCGGCATGTTTCTTTGAGCCAGATGCACTCCAAACAGCAGCATATTGCCAGTCTGTGCATTGGCAAACACATGATCCCGGCACAAGTAGGAATACGCATCCATGCTTCCACCGGATAACGCTAACATCAGATACAGAGGAACTGATTCTGATCTCTGGTGCTCCATATCAATTCCTCCTTTCTCTGAATGCTCTTTTTTATCTGACTTTATCCTATCAATAAATCCGTTTTGTTTCCATCCTTACTAACGAAAAAAGAACATCGATTCTTTCTGACCGATGTCCTTTTCAATATAATTTTTTTACTTCATGGACTGGATCTTGTCATTCATTTTTTTGGCTTCCGCGCGATAATAACGCATAAACAAAAACCATATCACAAATGCCACCGCAAGCTGTGTTGCGATAATCAGGATTCCCTGCCCGATCGTTGCCGGGCTGCCCAGCCAACCGACAGCGTACGCTACAACCGTATACACTGTACATCCGATCCCCATATGAATGATGACCTGGATCGGCATCGGAAGATCATCTTTATTGTATACGACCGACGGTACGCCAAAGCCCACGCCAATCAGTACACATCCAATCACCATTTTAGTAAAGCTATATTGCTCCAGGGTAAAATTCCCTTTGCTCCTGAAATCGAATACCACGCCAATCAGACAGAATAGTGCCAAAGCGATTGCGATGCCGTAAACTGTATTTTTTAACAAATCTTTGAGTGTCTCTTTCATTGTTTTCACCTCCTATAGTCCGAGATACTTTTTAAACTCCGGCAGATATTTCCTCGACACATGATCCTTACAGCCATTTTTCATTTTCAGTAATAATGTCCCGCTGAATCCCGGCTCTATACTGTCCATATAAGACA
>DGUK01000065.1 GCA_002394635.1 Faecalitalea sp. UBA4312 | reverse complement strand
CTTTACTTATTAGGAACAAGAGATAATAAAATGACACAATCCTTAAGCAGCCTGAACGGATCCTCTTAAGGCATATCAAAGCGTTTTGGCTGCCTGAAAGTACTTTAGATAGAACATATTATCGATATGCGATAGGATGGTCTCAACAAACACACGAAATATATCGATTGGCCGAAAGATATATGCATAAAAAAACGGCCTGGAAAGAAGAGTGACATGAAAGTTTATATTTTATTAACGGTGCTGGCAATGACAGCTCTGGCTGTTGTGCCGGCCATCCTATGGAAGCATAAAACCAAGGCTTCCTGGAAAAGTTATTTTATTGGTTTTGTGATCTTTATGCTCTTTGCGCGTATCCTGGAACCCCTTTTGCATATGGTATGTCTGATAATTGACAGTCCTGTATCCAGGTTGATAAATCATTCGGCCATCTTGTATGGACTTTACGGAGGACTGGCTGCCGGGCTCTTTGAAGAAACCGGAAGGTACACGGCTTTCCGATGGATCTTAAAAAACCAGAAAAGACCAGCTGATGCCGTGATGTACGGATGGGGCCATGGAGGCATAGAAATACTGACGATCATTGTTCCGGTATTGATCCTGGCCCTGCTGCCAAACCCGGATCCAGCTGTACAGGGTGCTTTGCCTGATATAACAATTGCTTATCTGGCCTCAGCCTTGTTTGAACGGATCTTAGCTGTCAGCATCCACGTTTGTTTATCCGTATGGGTCTGGAAAGCGGTCCACCAAAAAAAGATAATCTGGTTTGCAGCAGCGATCCTGATGCACGCATTGATCGATTTTCCGGTCGGATTGTATCAAAAAGGACTTCTACCACCGGTGAGTATGATGATCTGGCTGGTTATGATCACTTTGGTTTTGGTTATTTATACTATACAACTTTATAAAAAGATGGATCGGTCATGATCCATCTTATTTTAGTATATGTTTTTCAATGTAATCCGCCCATCCGTCTTCGGCACATGGCAGATCGGTAATGGCATCGGCAATGGTCTTGGTGTCATCGCTTCCATTTAACATACAGACCCCTGTACCGCTGATTTCCAGCAAATCGTTATCATTGGTAGTATCTCCAAAAGCAATCACATCCTCTAGTGAAATATTGTTGTATTCACAGAACTTTTCCAGAGCATACGCCTTTTTGATGTTCTTATCCCCAAATTCGATCAAGTCCGACTGCGTCTTAAACGCATGGTAATACGGAGATGGATGCTCAGCCACATACGCTTCGATCTTCGGCATCATTTCATCGGTCGTCCGAAACAACAACAGCGGCGTTTCTTCATTATAAAAATCAGAGAGGTCCTCGGTAATACGGTAAAACCGCCGGGTCATCTCGGAAGAAGTCTTGATATTATGGTCAGCCCGCGTACATAGGATGCCCCCGTCAATGTGCTTGAAGACCAGGCAATGAAACGGTTCCATCAAGGCCACAATTTCTTTACACCATTCTTTTTTTAATAGGAAGTACTCATGGTACTGCTGGTGCAGACCATCCCATAAACCGGCCCCGTTTAATCCGATGATGATATCACAATCCATGATTCCCCAGCTTTGCAGCATATTTTTCAAAGCGCCGACCGGACGACCAGAAGCCAGTCCGAATAAGTCTCCCTGGGCCTGGATGGCCTGGATCGCTCTTCGGGTTCTTTCAGTAATCGGCTGGTGATGCATTGTCAGCGTACTGTCCACATCACATAAAATCAGTTTTTTTGTCATTGTATGTCATCCCTCATGCTTGTATTATTGATATTCTGTATACTTCTTTGAAGACCCTTTGACCTTTTCAACCGGATACTTTTCAATGTTCTGCTGCAATTTTTCCAATACGATCGTTTCCAGATCCACATCCAGGGCATCCGCCATCACAATGCAATAATTGACCACATCGGCCAGTTCCTGACATACATGTTCCTTATCATATTGTGTGTCGCTCCATTGAAAACACTCCAGCAATTCCCCGGCTTCGATGGCAATCGATTTAGCTACATTAGCCGGTGTATGATACTGATGCCAGTCCCGTTCATCATTAAATTGGCGAATAGCCTGCTGTGCTTTATTCCACATATGTTTTTCCTCCACATTGGTTTTATTATAAAGCGTATTTTTAAGAATTAAAAGACGGCTTAAAAAAAGACTCCCGAGGAGTCTTAAAATACAGGCTGATCATAGACAAACAAAGCTTCGTTAATCTCGTAGATCTCATGGTTTCCGTTGGCAATGAAATAGGAAACAATAAGGTCTCTTTTATCACTGGCTGATAACGGTGCCTTGGCTTTGTCCATGAATTCTCTGGTTTCATCCAATGTCAGTTCCAGCGCAATGGCCAGGGCAAGACAAAGATCTTTGTCCGGAGCCTTTAGAGAAATACGGATGGAACGTAGAGTATCCATACTGATATTAGCCTTTCGACAAAGGAGTGGATCCGGCAGATCCTTTTGTTTACAATAGGATAAGAAATCCTCTTTCCATGTTGTTTCCTTGTTTTCTTCTTCCTGTGGCCCTTCGACAGCTACAGCGTCTTCCACCGTTTCTTCGATAACTTCTTCCACAACCGGTGCTTCCGGTGGTTTCGGTGGTTCATCTTGGTGGAAGAACCATTTAAAGTTATCTGGATCATAGGCTGGTTTTTCTTCAGCTTTTCCCTTCTTTGTTTTTTTCTTTCCGGCTTTTTTATTCATGCCCACGGTTAGCCCCGATGGACGGTTGGCTTCTTCATGGTCGTCGGCATCAATAAACCAGGCATTCGGCTTGATGGGCTGTTCTTGCTCCACACCGACCAGCTTTTTCACCTTTTTAACAAAGTCCGAAGTTGTTTCCGGTTCCCTGGTTTCCTCTGTCACTTCTTCTTTCCAGTTCTTTGAAATATAAGCATCCAGCGCCTTGGTCGTTTCTTCTGGTAATGAGATCATTTCTTTATTATCCACAACGATCGTCAGATCCATATCTTCAGTTTCCAGAAAAGTACCGATTACATTCATCGGTGCCTGACGCACCATATCCTTTTCAAAGCCCGGCTTTTTACAACAGATCAAAGGCATGGCCAGGGATTGACAATGATGATACAAAGCCATATCTATACAAGCTTGATAACAATCCTCCAGCCTTGCTTGTTCATGATGGGTTCCCCCTAACCAGATGGGTTCTTGAATATGAATGACCTTCTTACATGGCAAATCAAAGCCCGGGGTCATGGCCGGTGTTGACTGTAAAGCCTCTCTGGCCGGTTTTAACTGTGGTCCAGCCGCTTCATAAAGCCCCAGATCCATATTTTCATCGTTGACAATGGCATCGGCTTTTGTTTCAGCCAGCTTTCCCTGTATGATCTTAAATGGCATAATTTCACTTCCTCTTTTTTATTTATTATACATGGAATTTCAGGCAGGTGAAATGCGCATCTTTAACTTTTCAACGGTTCATTTCTTTCCTGTCAACAAGGTAGAACCTTTCAAATCCAGCAACAAAGCTTCCTTTCGGTTCATAAACAGATTGCTTGTATCGATCAGCTCTACGGTTTCATACCCCATATCCAATAGCTTTTTCCGGAATGCTTGCATATCGCCGTAGCGAGCCGGCGACATAATATCATGGATCGCAAACGTTCCTCCTTTTTTCAGTACCCGCAACGTTTCCAATAACAGTTCCTGTTTGTTCTTACCGGCTATATTATGATAAACATAGTTGGAGGTCACCGCATCAAAGCTTTCATCTTCAAATGGAAGCGAAACCGCATTGCTGGATACAAAGGAGACATTGTCCACCTTTTCTGCTTGGGCATTCCTTTCACACAGCTTTAAAGAAAAGGAGGCATATTCTTTTCCCCATCGGTCACAGCCTACCATCCTGGCATGTGGATTCTGGCGAGCACACGCAATGGTCAATGCCCCGCTGCCACAGCCGACATCCAATCCGATGCCACCTTCCGGTAAGCGGACATACTTTGCCGTTCCTTCCACAATCTGTTTGGAAAGCTTGCGCTTACCATCATAGGAGAATTGATTGTATGCATAGGCACACCATGTACCGGCTGCCAGCATACCCACGGCACCCATGGCACTTACAGAGCCGATCATGCGGGTACTCTTTTTCTTTCGGGTACCCCCGTAAACAGCGGATAGTCCTAACACAGCGGCTCCGGTAAAAAAGCCGGCCACCATGCCTTTGGGAACCCAGTTCTTATAATCCGGTCGTTGCTTCAAAACCGGCAGGCTGGCTTGTTCCTGTTGTCGTATACACTCTGTGTATGCCAACGGGATCCGGGCTTCCAGCTCTTCATAATTGACGATCTTCCATCCGTTGGTTTCCAGAAATTCTCTATACTGTTCGGCGGTCCATTGGTGCTCAAACCGAACCCCGGCTATGGCCAGCAGACGATTCCAAAGACTGTCTTTATTATGCTCCACAAAATTCGGCGCAATCAGGATTCCTCCCGGTTTCAATACACTGTCGATCTCGGCTAATACCTTCTTTGGTTCCGGCACAATATGCAGCGCATTGGCAATCAATACCACATCGAAGCGATCTTCCTCATAAGGCAGATCCATCGCATCGGCCACTTCAAAGATCAGATTATCCGGAACCTCTCCTTTTTTTGCCTGCACGATCATATTTTCCGCATAGTCTGTGGCAATCATAGATTTTGCCGCGCAGGCTACACTTTTAGCTATTGTGCCTGGCCCTGTCGCAATTTCCAATACATCCTTATCCCGGATCACTTCCGGAATTCGTTCCATCATCTTCCGATATGTTTTCCCGTCCGCTCTCATCGCAAGCGAATAAACAGGTGCATAAAGATTCCATAGTTTCTTACTCATCGTAGTCCCTCCTGGTCTTATTGTACACCTATGAATTATCTACGACTAACTTTCATCTCAAAAAGGAACCCTGTATAGAACAGGGCTACTTTTTTCTCTTTTTGTAAAGAAGGATTCCACAAAGGCTCAATATGGCTGTCACACCTGCACAAAGAGCTGCTATTCCTTTTTTTGAGATCATCCGCTTTGGTGTTTCTTCCACTTGCTCGCTTTCTCCATCAATCAGACGGGCAATTGCGTTTTCCACTTCTTCCATCTTTATCGTCGGTTCAAAACGGTCTACGATATTGCCTTCCTGGTCAATTAAGAATTTTGTGAAATTCCATTTGATATCCTCCGGTGTCTTCGTGGATTTACTGATAACCTGAAAAAATTTAGATGAAATGCCTTTATTAATCGGTGCATTGGCCTTTAAATACGTATACAACGGTAATTCATCCGCTCCGTTCACATCGGCTTTTTTCATCTGTGCAAATTGTGTCTTATAGTTCAGTGTACAAAATTGAGCAATCTCTTCATCCGATTCCGGTGCCTGGTTTCCAAACTGGTTACAAGGAATATCGATGATTTCCAATCCCTTGTCATGGTATTTTTCATACAGCTCTTCCAGTTCTTTATATTGTGGTGTAAACCCGCATCGTGTGGCTGTATTGACGATCAACAAGACTTTTCCTTTTAACTCGGACAGTAAGAATACACTGCCATCCGCTCTTTCTATAGAGTAATCATAAATGCTCATAGTTTATTTCCTTTCGTATTCTCTTACTTTATACTATACCATTGTTTTGAAAAAAATGATTCTTACAAAAAACAATCCTTTATACATATTCTTTTTCCGGTTTTTCATCCAACAGCTTTAAAGCCAGTTTCATCTGGGGACTCATCCATTTGTTCTTATGATAAACACAGACCGATGTATACATACGATCTTTTATCTCGGTATCCACCGCAATCAGTGCGCCGCTTCGCAATTCTTCCCGTATGGCAAAAATGGGAATATACGCAATCCCCAGATTATTCATCACACCTCGTTTGACCGCTTCGATGCTCTGCATACGCATATCCGGGTTCAAGACGATGTCTTTGGACGCAAAATAATCAGCGATGCCAAAATTACGGAAATCTATGAAGGGACCAGCGAAGTACAGCGCATGGTCATCTCTGCCCGAATGGGGATCAAATAAAAAATCAGACCAGATGATTTCTGGTCCGATTTTTTTACAAGAAGACATCGATGGCCATCAATATCCATAGATGGATCGGATAGAATGCATAGAAGAAGCCTTTTCGTTTTTTACCTTCCTGTCCGTTATACAAAAACAGAAAAGGGATCACCAAAAATGTCATCCAGTCCGAATTCATGCAAAACATGTCAAATCCCTGAGATATAGATTCTGCTCCACCATATAGAGTAAAGAACAATAAAAAACTATAGAGCAGTACCGCAATTGACTGCTTGGTAAGGTTGCCATGAAAGAAATAAGAAAACAGCACAAACGGAATCAACTGTAACCCTCCTTCCAAAGCCAGATAATAATCAAAAGGCAATGGAATAAAGAGAACGGTGCTTAGTAACAAGCCCAATACAGTCAGTCCCCATGCCAGGATCAGATACTTCACCTTCTGACCACCAACATGATTCTTGGCATTTTCAAACAACCAGATGATCGTAAAGGATACCGCTAATGTCATAAAGATGTTATCTACTATTCCTTTTTGTTGAAATAGCATAAAGGAAAGGATGTTCCCACCCTGCATACAAACAGCGGCCACCCATAAACGGATCATGTATTTCTTTTTCGATTGTGTATGAAAGAATCCATCCACCATCAGCCACGCAAATAACGGAGCCACAAACCGTGTCAGTAAATGTATAATGGTTGGAAATACCGTATAAAAACGTAAATATGCATTGTCGAAGACCATAGCGATGGCTGCCAGGATCTTCAGCTGCATTCGGTTCAGACCTTGATTCATGAACGTTCCTCCTTCTGTTCGATCGTTCCGTCAAAGCGAAGATAGTAGGTAATGGGATCCTGTTCACTGGCAGTTGCCGTGATCTTCACTCCCTCTTTGGTCCAAACGATAAAAAAGTTATCTTCTTCGGCAGAAGTTCCATCGTTATAAAGTTCAATGGAATGTTGTGAAATCCTCTCTGTTTTCTTATACAGATCCAAACGACAATGAACCGGGCCAAATGGCCATTCCGGTTCGCCGATCATGTAAATTGTCAATTGATATGGTTCACCCTCCTTATCAGCCGTAAGGATCTCCGTTTTCTCAAAATACACATGATACGCAAAGGATCCAATCCATATAAGGATACCGAGGATCGGAATCAGTACGATCAATACAAGTCTTTTCATCCATGATTTCATCCCATTCTCCTTCTATCCCTTTAACAAACTTCTTCATATATAACATGTATCAAGAGAAGAGATAATAAAACCAGCTGAAATATATTCAAAATCATTCTAATTCTATCTGATTTGGGTATATTTCTTTTTCTGTATAAAAAAGCTGTACAAACAATTTGTACAGCTCATTGCTATATTTTTTTGGTGTAAAACCTATCCTATTTCCTCATTCTCTATTACATCGCTCCAGTCTAAGTGCATGAGCTGGATGCTGATCATCAAAAAGGCAGCAGCCAATATGACACTGAGCATCATAGCTCGGGGATATACTGTCAGAGCAAGTGTAAATCCGATCATCTTGATCCCGACATCAATCCATAACAAGTTTCTGCGTTTTTTCATGATCTCTGCCGGTATTTGGTGTGTATTGTTACAAGATTCCAGGACGTGGCTTAAGCCGATATTGGCTACTGTCACAAACATGACGAATACACCATAAAAGCCCTGTGCAATCTTGTTATCGAAATTCCGGCTGACCAGATCGGTGGCATAAGGGATCACCGAACAAAAAAACAGCAGCAATAACGTGACCCATAAGGTCCGTGCATTGATCCGATCGATATTTTCCCATTCGTTATGGATATTGACCCACATGGATCCCAGCCAGAAAAACGAAAGGGTGTATGAAAAAAAGCTGTAACGAAGGTCCCACAGTGCCGATAAGGAAAGAACTGTCGGTTTTTCCAGCTCTAATACGAGAATTGTCATAATAATAGCTAATACGGCATCGGTAAAAGCTGCCACTCTGTCTTTTTTCATTTTAATCTCCTCCGTTTCTTCTTTCTATTTTACAACATCTTTCATCTCTTCAACCCATAAATGACAAAAGACATAAAACATCTCAGATCCTTTATCTGAGATGTTTCGTTAGTTTTATAGTTTCATATAATCTTCCAGATCCGTAAAACCAATCTGGTTATAAAGCTTCTTTGCGACCTTTGAACTTTCCAGATAGATTTTCTCTGTTCCCTTTTTTCTGGCATCTTCTATCAAATATTCGATAATCTTGCGCCCGATGCCATGGGTCCGTACCTTGGGCAACGTATAGATATTCATCAGATAGCCGTTGGTTCCGGACGGATTATCTGGCGAAGGTAATTCTTTTTGATAACAGATGCCGCCACAGCCGATAATTTCATGGGAATCTTGATCCCGGGCAAAACAAGCGATGTGGCTTCCATCAGCAAGGTGTTTTTTATAGTAAGCTTCGTTCTGCTTTTCAAGCAATGAGAGATCGGCATCCCGTTCCATAGAAAACACTTCCCGTAAAACCTGCATGCGCCATTCCACCAATAAGGGTAAATCTTCAAGACCGGCCTCGACAATTTCAATCTTTGTCATCTGGCCTCCTTCATCACCACGGGCATCTTATCTATATCCGGCTTTCCGTTACTGTTGATAGGGATTTCCGGCATCTTTACAATATACTCCGGAATCATGAATTCGGTCAGATTCTCAGCGAGTTCCCTTCGGATATCAGAAACCTTGATATCGTTATCGGATACCACTATATACGCCGTCATGTACGATAAACCTTCTTCATCTTTAAACGAACGTACGACCGCCTGTTGGACACCGGTGCATTGATGCAGCCTGGATTCAACCTCCATCACTTCGACCCGTTTACCATAGATCATGACCTGTGTATCCTTTCGATGCAAAAAGGCAATGTCTCCGGAAGGAAGGATGTAGCCAAGGTCGCCACTGTGATACATGGTGCTTCCGTCAGCCAGTGTTTCAAAGGCTTTGTTCTCTTCGGCATGATCTCCGATATAGCCTTTGGATACGCCATTTCCATAGATGCAGATTTCTCCGACTGTCCCTTGTTTTACTTCATTTCCATGATGATCTAATATTTTGATCTCCGCACCGTAGACTGGTTTACCGATTGGATACGTTCCATCCTCTAAAACCTGTCCCTCATTACAGCGATAGTAGGAGGCACAAACCGTGGTTTCGGATGGGCCATACGTATTGTATACCTCTGCCTGATCCAGCAAACGATCGACATAGTGACCACGCAGCACATCGCCACCGCTGATCAACAGGCGCAATGAAGAAGGAATCGAGAACAGCTGGTTCATTTCCGCCAACAAATAAGGAAATCCTGATAACATGGTAACCTTGTGACGATATACAAAATCCATCAATGTGGTGATATCCTTCTTATCTTCTTCGGATGGAATTGCCAAGGAAGCACCGTTTAATAAGCTGGTGAAGACCTCCTCTACAAAGATGTCAAAGGAGCATACGGAATACTGTAACATCCGATCTTTTGTTCCCGGATGAAACTCATGTGCAAAAGCGCGCACGTAATGACAAACATTCGCATTTGTCACGCAGACGCCTTTGGGCCGTCCGGTCGTTCCGGATGTATAGAGAATATAGGCCAGATCCTGTGGTTTTCTTTCAGGCTGGTCGGTGTGACTGACCCTTCCATTCAGGGCACAGTCCGTAAATATCAGTTGATAGGAATCCAGCTTACTGGCAAACAGGCTTTCTGTCAGGACGACATCCACATTTCCTTCTTCCATCATATAATGCATTCGTCCCCGGGGAATATCCGGTTCAGCCGGGACATACAAAGCTCCCCTTTTTAATGCCGCAAAAATGGAGGCGATCATTTCAGCCCGATGACGCATTACGATCCCGACGGCTTTGGTGTCTGCAGGCAAGTAATCCGCTATCGTATCCACCATGTCCGATAACTGTGCAAAGGTCAATGTTCTTTTGTTCTCTACGATAGCTGGTAAGTTTCTATATTGTTCGACGGCTTGTTGAAAAAGTCCGTATACTGTATTTTCCATGGTGTTTCCTCCTTCAGACTTCGAGTAGTGCTGCAATGCCCTTGGCACTGCGAACCGCTGGTTGTTGGAAATGATTGCCTTTGTTCAATTCCCATTCCACATTCATTCCTTGTTGTTGTAAATGCTCTGCTATTTCCTCCGTATTGGTTTGTACGGTACTTAATATCGGATTTCTTGTTCGCGCTTCTTTATCCCCCAAAGATAGATAAACTTTCTTTGGCTTTCTTTTCATGGTATGGGTAAATACATAGTCTTTGAATCCAGGAAACCATAGAGAACCGGACATGGTGGCAACTCTGTCGAACACATCGGTTTGATACATCGCATAGAGGGCAAACAAACCAGCCAGTGAATAGCCGGCTATTCCGGTATAAGCCGGTGTTCCTTGCACCTTGTCCAGCGCTTCCGGAAGGATGCGGGAAACAAGCAGATCCAGATAAGCAAGAGCACCTCCGGTACACGGGGCATCCCCTTTCATAATCGGTTCGCAATACCATGGGGACATATCATGATCCCACTGCAGATTTCCGATACTTAACAGATTGAAATCCTCCGTATGGAAACGAAGCAGTTCCAGGACCACAGTCTTCGCATCACCGGAGAAGTTGTTCAGGACGATCAAGGGTCGATCTTCCTGCTGGCTCAGATAGAAAGTGATCTCCTTTCCACCTGATTCATATCGTTCTATATTCATAGATATTAGCTCCTTTTGATTATATTATTTTATAAAGTACAGAATATATTATTTGAATCCTACCTAAAACCAACTTTTCTGTACCCAAAAACGATAGAATAAAAAGATCACTGCATCAACAGTAATCCTTCTATCTCTTATTCCAATGTTGTTTCCTTCATGATCCATGCGGACATCCAGATGGAATGCCTTCTGATAAAACAATCGTGCGCTGTCACTATCCTTGGCAACCATCCATGCATTTTTCTGTTTGTTCCTATCTTCCTTTGCGCTTCTTCTTTTTCTTCTGTTGTTTTATTTGATACTTTTTTTCTTTTTCCAGCGCTTTCCTTTCTCTGTCCTTCTGTGATCTTTCTTGTTTGTTCTGCTCCTGCTGTCTTTGCAATGCCTGCTGAGATTTTGTTCCGATTTTGGTGCGCATCTGCTTTTTCACTGCTCTTTGTCTTCGTTTCGGATTCTTCACAGCCGGTCGAATGTTTGCTTCAACCGGAGAACTAAAGGACAATTCCTGATAATGATACAGAATATAGTTCCATATTTGACGATCGCTTGGTTCTGTTGCGAATATTATTCGGCTGACAGATACCTTCCCTTGATCCACCTGTTCAAAAACACAGATCCAGAATGGTTTTTCAAAATATACCGTCAATGTTCCGCTGATCTTGTTCATAACGGGTCCTCCTTCGCTTATGTTATGAACAAAGAACGGACAACCCAAGGAGGG
>DGUK01000076.1 GCA_002394635.1 Faecalitalea sp. UBA4312 | reverse complement strand
GACTGCTTGAGGATCTTCGTTGTCCCCGGCAATACATCACCGGTTACGGTTTTTTGGTATTGCACCATGCCATCTTCACCGGACAGCTGTTTATTCAATGTCTGTTCCAGACCCATTTTTCCATCAATTTCCTGCTTGTCCTCATCAAAAGCCGCAAAGCCAACCAGACTGCTGGCAAACGGTGTATTCGGATAATCACGGTTCGTGGTATCCACAAAATGGATACCCGGTAGATCTAGTTTCTCAATCTTTTTCTTTGTCTCTTTATCCAGACGTTTGGTTCCCATGCCTAGCTCTGTTTGTGTTTTTCCAGCTTCCTGCGCATTTTCGATGATGCTCTGTACTGTATTGGCATCAATATCCTTGAGCACCGTTTTCAGTTTCTTAGCTGTTGTACGAGCATTCTTTACATAATCTGGATTCCCATCTGCATCGGCATACGATTCATCCAGATAGGCCACAATCGTATACGCTTTGACCTCCTGCGCAATAATCTGGTTGTTCCGGTCATAGATGGTTCCCCGTTTTGCTGCAACGTTGGTCGTTACGATACTCTTCTGGATACGGTCATCTAAAACCGTATGCCCGGACCATATATGTGTTTTTGTAACCATGGTAAAAAGAACATTAGCGGTTACTAATGTTCCAATTATTACCATAACTTGTATCATTCGAAATAGTTGTTTATTACTACGCTTAACACCCATCTTAATCAATCCAATCTTCTAATCAATAATATATACATTTTTTTGATTATCTGCAACATCATCGTCCAACATTCCCAAAACACGGGACTTTTCCTGAAGATTATTGATATCTGTATTCAATTGATCGACTTCCTGCTGTGTCTGGTTCATTGTACGGGTCAAAGCCTGCTCCTGCACCGACAACGTAATATTATATGAGTTCAAGCCGATCTTGGTTGCACAGTAAAAAACTAGAGCGAAAACAAAGAGTCGAATCACCATTTTTTCTGGCGTCAATTTTCTTTTATTATTATGTTTTTTTGTTCTGACCTTTGGATTCTTCTTCATAATCCTCTCCTCGCCTTTCTATCCCTCTCAATTTGGCACTGTGCGACCGACGGTTCAAACCTAGTTCTTCCGTGGAAGCCAGTACCGGTTTCTTATTGATTAATTGATAATCTACTCTTTCTTCCCCTATGACAGGTAAACGTTTATTTACCTTTTTTGGTACCGATACCTTACGAAATGCATCCTTGACGATCTTGTCTTCAAGCGAGTGGAAAGTAATGACGCAAAAGCGGCCTTTTGGATTCAGTCTCCCCAAACCGATTTCCAAAGCCTGTTGAAGTTGATTTAATTCCTGGTTGACTTCTATGCGAATCGCCTGAAAAGTTCGTTTTGCCGGATGTCCTTTCTTATTTAAAACTTTCTGTGGTAATACATCTTTGATGATGTCCACCAGCTCAAATGTCGTATCGATTGGTTTCTCGTTTCGTCTGGTAACAATACCTACAGCAATCTTGTACGCATAAGGCTCCTGTCCGTATTGTTTCAACACCCGCATCAGTTCCTGCTGCGAGTACGTATTGACCAGCTGCCACGCATCAAAGGGTTGAGACAGATCCATACGCATATCCAGACGCGCATCCATCCGATAACTAAATCCACGCTGACTTTCATCAAATTGTGGACTTGATACGCCAAGATCCATTAGAATTCCATCCACACCTGCAACTCCCTGCTCATCCAACACATCGCCCAATCTGCAAAACGGCGTGTGTATGCAGGTAAAATTTTCCCCTATTTTCTGCAATCGCGGAATACTCTTCTCAATGGCCTCTTTGTCACAATCCAGCGCATACAAGTGTCCTTTTGTACAACGCTTTAAGATTTCACTGCTATGGCCCCCTCTGCCCAGTGTGCAGTCCACATATATTCCATCGTCTTTAATGTTGAGCATATCAATAGACTCATTGAGCAAAACACTCACATGTTCCATACATTACCCCATAATGTCTGACAATTCTTCGGCCATATCTTCAAACAAATCGCTCTGCTGCTCTTCCAAAGACTCCCAACGATCCTTGGCCCAGATTTCCAGATGATTTGCCATACCGATGATCAAACATTCTTTTTGTAAACCCGCTAAAGACGTAAGCGACGACGGAATCAAAATACGTCCCTGGCTGTCCATTTCACATTCTGATGCCTTGGATAAGACCATACGCTGGTACCAACGCGCATTCTTATTGGTAGTTGGCAAAGCGGATAAACGCTTGTAAACTTCCATCCATTGTTCCGATGTATAGACATACAAACATCCATCCAGTCCACGAGTAACGACCACATGTTCACCAAGTTCTTCTCGAAATTTTGCAGGCATGATCAATCGCCCCTTACGATCGATGTTATGTCCGTATTCACCCATGAACATGTGCCTCACCCCCCACTTTGTGACACAATCTGCTACTTTGTACCACTATCATACATCATGGATGCGTTTTTTGCTATATTTTTTTATTTTTTTTTGAAAACCACAAAAAAAGGAATGAAACTCCAATTTATCTGGAATTCCATTCCTTCTTATTCATCTCTTTGAAAAATATCTCTTGTATATACTTTTTCTTTTATTCTCTCCAGTTGTTCGTCATAGCGGTTTGCCAGCACAATGTCCGCTTCCCTTGTAAACGTGTTCCAATTGTGGGTGATCATCCCATATTCTGTTCTTCCTTCTGTTATAAGAGGTTCATAGATCAATATAGACACCTTCTCTTTCTGCAACCGTTGGATTATTCCCAGAATACTGCTGCTTCGGAAATTATCAGAGCCTTTCTTCATCGTTAATCGATAAATGCCTACAGTTTGATTGGCTTGGATCTTTGAATAAACCCGTTTAGCAATAAAGTCCTTTCGTGTCTGGTTGCTGGATACCACCGCCTGAATGATGTCATTGGGCACATCTCTATAATTAGCCAGCATCTGTTTCGTATCCTTGGGCAAACAATAGCCCCCATAACCAAAACTCGGATTGTTGTAAAAGTTTCCAATCCGTGGATCGAGGCAGACCCCTCGGATAATACTGCCGGTGTCCAATCCTTTCAAATCAGCATATGTATCCAGCTCATTAAAAAAAGCTACTCGTAGGGCTAAATAAGTATTAGAAAACAGTTTCACACACTCGGCTTCCCCGGTTCCCATAATTTCCACAGGTACATTCTCTTTACAAGTACATTCTCTCACACTTTCAGCAAAAATCTGTGCCTGTTCTTTTAGCTCGTCATCGCAACCGACAATAATACGACTTGGGAATAAATTATCATACAAAGCATGCGTTTCCCTGAGAAACTCCGGAGAAAACAATACCCGAAATCCCTTTTCCCGCAAAGACTGTGTGTACCCCGGAGGAATCGTGGATTTGATAACAACTGTAGAAGTACCGTCTAAGTTGGTTTTGAATATTTCATCAAGAGCAGACGTATCAAAGCTTTGCGTCTGAACATCATAATCTGTCGGCAACGCCAAAATTACAAAATCTTTATCATGCACAGCTTCTTCCAGGCTATCTGCCTTTTTTAAAAGCAGTTTTTTTTCTTTCAGATACTTTTCTATGTAAACGTCCTGTATTGGGGATTGTTTCTTCAAGACCTTGTTCATTTTTTCGCTGTTTGTATCATATATTGTGACTGGATACCTCTCGGATAATAAAACAGCTAAAGATAAACCAACATAACCTAGTCCAATGATTGAAAACCGCAAAGTATACGCCTCCTATTACTAAAGTATTTATATAGTTTATACATATTATAACATTTTGTTACTTATCTTATATTATATATACATATTTTCATTTATTTTTCTTGAATGACTTTTGAATGGATAATATACTGCAAGTATGAAGTCAAAGAATACCAGAGTTCCCGTGCGAAAAGGTTTATCATCGAACGCCATTAACGTTTCGTCTTTTCGCAAACAAGCCATCACCTCTTACATAGAAAAAAACACGGTGATCCAGTTTTGTGCTTTTTACAATAAAATAGGGGAGGTCATCATAGCTAGACGGCATCTACCATCTGTACGATGGGATATCATCCATACGCATATTTTCAACAATATGAATGATGCTCATAACGGTTTATCCATTATAGTCGATGGGAACAAGACCCTTCATATTTGTGTCCCGGTCCATAATAAACAACTGCGTTATTATCAGATGGATGAAAATCTGAACCTGAGCAAAAAATCGATGATTGGTTCATTGGAGGATCAAGCAACATATCCGGAATTCTATCGCCAGAAATCCGGAAACTTACTATTCCTTTATCGTAATGGCAGCGCCGGCAGCGGTAATGTAGTATTAAATCAATACGATACTGAAAATCAACGATGGATACGGCTACACGATAACGTGATAGACGGAGAGAATCAATGCTCTCCGTACTGGCAGGCTTGTGTTGATCATAAGGATCGTTTGCATATCTCGTGGTGCTGGCGGAGAACCTCGGATGTGCAGACCAATTTTGATCTGTGTTATATCGTCTCATGCGATGCTTCCTGCCGGCAGTTTATGAATGATAAGCAGAAGATCCTTCCTTTGCCGATAACTAAATCATCCGAGGGAATCACAATATGTCCTATCCCGGAAAACTCTATGCTGATCAATCAGACCTCCATGACAGTGAATACCAAGGACCATCCTTATATCATTTCCATCTACCGGCAAAATAAAACCGTGCAATACCACCTTCATTTCTTGGAAAACGGTTTCTGGCATCATCGGAATCTGCACTTACGTCACAGCGACTTTTCTCTGTCTGGTCGAGGCACCAAGAAACTACCATGTGCACGCCCGCAGATTCTTGCGGACGATCAATACATATATCTTCTCCTTCGTGATCAAGAACGTAATAACTGGATTTCCCTGGCCCGCATAGAGGGGATCCAGACACAGATAACCAATCTGTATTCCATAAATATGGGGCAATATGAACCTTTATATGATAGTCAACTGTGGTCTGATTGCCATGTTCTTCATCTGTTTGTACAGAAATGCACCTATGTAGAAGATCATACATTGAAGCGCAGAAAGACCGACCGCATCTATATATTAGAAGTGGAGGGCCTCTAATGAGCCAGTATGGTTTTTTGATCCTTCATTATATGGATTATGATATGACTGCAGAATGTGTGCAATGCCTGTTAAAAACATTCGGTAACACAACGGACATATTAATAATAGATAATGGTTCGACAAATCAAAGCGGACATAAGCTCAAACAGCAATTTCAAAATGTCCCGGGAGTCCATCTTTTACATACCGGTTCAAATTTGGGATTTGCGAAAGGGAACAATTTAGGCAGGGATTATTTTCTTCGCAGAGACACAGAATATCTGATCGTGATGAATAATGATGTTTATATACAACAGGCGGATTTTCTAGAGAGGATTGAAGAGATCCATCATCAAACGGCTTTTGATGTACTCGGACCGGATATCTTTTCCCCAAGGATCAACGAGCACCAAAGTCCCACCAAAACGGACCTGCCGGATCTGAAGACGATCGATGGTCAGATTGAACAATATCGTAAAGCCAATAAGCATTTTCTTTCGTATTACATCCGTAGTAAAATACAGACACTTGGCAAAGAAAAAAAACCGCATACACTTTGGAAGACCAAAAGAGAACACGTTGTCCTTCACGGCGCCTGTTATATTTTTTCAAGACACTTTTTAGAAAACAGAGAATATTTGTTCCATCCAGATACCTTCTTGTACATGGAAGAAGAAATCCTGGCACTGGAATGTGATCGACAGGGTTTGAAAATATGTTATGACCCTAGTCTGAAAGTGGTGCACATGGAAGATGTTTCCACTACATACGTCTATAAAACAGAGTATCGACGTACAAAATTAAAGGTTCGGCATAAGTATCATTCATTACAAGTCTATAAAAAAATCAGGGAATCTTAATAGATTCCCTTTATTGTTCCAATATCTGTAATGTCCCTTTGCCCAACCGATCCAGACGTAAATACTTCATATAGTATTGATGATTGTTTTTTCGAATGTTTCTTCGTCTGCTTTCATCGCTCATCATATCATCCCCGATTTCTATACATTGCTCTATATTCCTAAAAGGAAGATAGTAGATCCTCTCTGTAAAATAAGGAGCCTCGTAAAAAAGAGGTTCCGTCACGATTGCCTTGTAAGTGGTTACGTATTCATCCAGTTTTGCACCTATACTCGGTAGTGGAAATATAGATATCACACGTATGCATATTCCGCAAATAGGCTTTTCGTTCTGTCATCTTCTTAGGAAGAATCAAATCTGGCGCCAGCTGCCGGGATGCAGAATTATCTTCCGGCCCGCCGACAAAAGCGTCCCAAACGCATCTTTTAAGCTTCGGATTATATGGATCCTCATCTTTTTGTACATTTGTCTCATACCATAAGTGAGCAAAGTGTGCACTGAAATGCACCTCTGGTTTGGAATGGACCACCGCTGGACCCGCAATTATGAAGATTCAATGCGACCTTTGATATAGCAGCCTAACCCTTTATATCTGATCGATGAGGATACATTTTAGCAGCCTATACAGGCTGAAAATGCGTTTCATTCTCTTTGGTAGAAAACTTTTTTTAAAATAATAATCACACTGATCTAGCAATTTACACGTTTCCGGATATGTCCAGTAACTGTCTTCGCTGTCATAGAACAATCTTATATCCTTAAAGTGAACTTTCACCACCGGAACGTTACAGATAGGGCTGGAGGCATATTGTTTTCGCATGTCATGTATACGAACCGAATAGTTGCGTTCCAGATTCCAGAAATCCCGTGACGATCTGTGGGTAATGATGGCACCCGTATAATATATAAATATCTATGACTTCCATGTTTTTGCCTCTTTTGCAGATACGATTACTGCTTTTGATAGTTTTATATATCCCCAGCGACTGGAATCCCATTCTGGATCATTTGGTCCACTTAACTTTTCAAAGAACAGACCAATCACGCGATCTGTATCATGAATTGTTTCATTAGCATCTTGAAAAAAGAACGTAAATTTCATCTTATATGTTCCCTGGACAAAGTTGGAAATATCCAGCTGGACATAGAAATCTTCCTGATTTCCTTTACGTCCTGAACGAATATTGTAAAGCGGATAGCTGGCAAGCAAAGCATCATCCAGTGTATAGATTTCAATGCGCAAACACAGATCGTTGTAATCCTGAAGATTCTCCCACTGCATATGCATACGGACTGGCTCATGATTAGCAAATTGAATATTCTTTTTATGGGGATATTCCGCCATGAGCAGTTTCATTTTCTGATTGGTCAGACGAGCGGATCGTTTCATAACCGATAAATCTCGTCTTACGTCTGAAACAAGAATAGTATCCAGGTACAGTTGGATTGCTTTTTCCGTATCGCCGACATAAATCAGCTTCCCTTCATGTAAAACGGCACAACGGTCACACAATTGACGGATCGTAGCCATATTGTGGCTCACATACAAAATTGTTTTCCCGGAATCTGACTGGTCCTGCATTTTACTAAGACTTTTTTTTCGAAAAAGTACATCCCCGACAGCTAGTACTTCATCCATGATCAGGATCTCACTGTCCAAATGAGCCGAAACAGCAAATGCCAGTTTAACATACATACCGCTGGAATACCGTTTTACCGGTGTATCAATAAACGGCCCGATTTCACTGAATTCAATAATACTTTGCATTTTGGCATCGATTTCTTCTCGTGTCATTCCCAAAATCGATCCGTTTAAGTAAACATTTTCTCTTCCTGTCATTTCCGGATGAAAGCCTGTTCCAACCTCCAGCATGGAGGCAATGCGTCCATAGATTTCCACATCTCCTTTGGTTGGCGCAGTAATTTGAGATAAAATCTTCAGCAATGTACTTTTACCGGCTCCGTTACGGCCGATAATACCAATGGCTTCTCCTTTATAAATGGTAAGATTGATATCATCCAGTGCCATAAACTGTTCGCCGTTCAGCCGTTCCTGACCGATTTTAGCATTTGGATCCGGACGATTATGCTTTTTGGCCCACCAGCTTTGTAGATCATGTTGCAGCGTACGCCCTCCAAGCTGTCCTAACCGGTACTCCTTGCTGACATGTGAGATCCGGATTGCCACTTCTTTCTGGTTATTGTTCATACTATCACCTACACTGTATCCGCAAAAGTCCGCTCCACATAATTAAACAACATGATTCCGAAGAAGAATAATAGAAAGGATATAATCCAGGAATACAGGATCCATCCTGCCGGTATAGTCGGAGTACCCCATAAAGCATAGCGCAGCATCTCCATCGGTACAGTCACCGGATTCAACAAAAGGATCCGGCGTAAAACCCCTTGTGTGAACTGAGATAAAGGATAAACAACCGGAGACGCATACATCCATAAACGAATGATGAATTGGATCAGCATACGTAAATCTCTATACTTTGTTGTCAGGCTGGAAGCAATGATACCAAATCCCAGGCTAACTATACTCAAATGCAGGAGCACAATCGGGATCAGCACCCATCGAAGCGGTTGTAAATCTATCTCTGACTGCATAACATAATAAAACATGATGGCTGTCCCCAGTACAAACTGCACCGTAAACTGAACCAGAGATGTCAACACATTAGAAAGCGGGATAACCAGCCTTGGAAAATAGACTTTTCCGAATATAGCGACATTCGATGCGAAAGTATCTGATGTATTGGTCACACATGTGGAAAAAAATGTCCAGGCCGCGTTACTGAAAAGATAAAAAAGGATCTGGGGAATCCCCTCTGTACTAAGTTTGGCAATGCGACCAAAAACAAGCATATACATCAGACTCGTTACAAAGGGCGTTATGAATAACCACAAAGGCCCCAAAATCGTTTGCTTATAGGATACAACAAGCGTTTTTCTGGCAAACAAAAGGATCAAATCCCTATATTTCCAGACCTCTTTCAATTTTAGGTCCAGCAAATTATGTTTAGCAGATATATGTTTATAGTAAGTATTGTCATTCATAGATCAATCCAGAATCCTTTCTTCCCACTGCTTTATGATCACCTCAGGGGCAAAGTCCTTGATACGTATCCTGCTTTGTTGGCAGTAATGTTTTCGTAACTCTTCGTCTTCCAGCAATTCCTTCATACATAGAAAAAGAAACCGCTCCTGTTTATCCATTTCTTTTTTTTCAAATGCTGGTTCCATTGAACCTACCGGCGTCAAGATACCATATTGAGCATGCTTTGGGCTCTGGATTGGTCCTCTCGGATCACGATCCGGGTCCAGAAGCTCTGCCGGACCAGATAAACAATCCGTAGATATGACAGGCAGAGAGCACGCCATGGCTTCTAACAATGCATTGGAAAATCCTTCATACTCACTGCTTAGAACAAATACATGAGCCTTTCTGTAATAAGGGAATGGATTATCCTTATACCCTGCCAGACATACAGATTTCTCCAACTTGTATGACTGGATCATTGCTTTTAGTTCCGACTGTAAATCTCCTTGCCCCAGGATCAGCAATCCTACATGCGAATTGTTTCTATGGATTTCTGAAAACGCACGGATCAAATGCCATTGTCCCTTTTGCTTATTTAATCGACCTACATGAAGATAAATAAACGAATGTTTTTCCAGAAAGGAACATACAACGGGATCGTTGATTGGTTCTTTTGATAAAGCATCTATTCTTTCTGTATCACAATAATTGTAGATTGTATATATTTTATTTGATGGTATCCCGTATGTATGAATCTGATCATAACCTGATACCCGAGATACACATACTACCTGATTGGCATTTTCCTTGTATTTTCGATAACCTATGATGGAAGGATCATCCTCCAACTGTAGTTGACGGTTTTTTAAGGACATCATATTTCGAATCGAAACAATAACCTTCTCTCTTGTCTTCGAACGAAGATTCATGTAATTACCTTGTTCCAAAAAGCTGATAGCACAATCAATCTTTTTTCTTTGCTTCATATATTTCAGATAAAAAGACCACCAGTCGTATGTATCCCAGTGCCGTAGCTTTGGAATATGTCGAAAATAAACCGGTTTGTCCGGGATACGAAAACTATCAATTGCCGGATCCAGATCGTATTTTCCGCCAACATCTTCTTCCAATGTAACCAATGTAACCGTATGGATCCGAGATAACCGATTTAATAACGACCGGCTTACATGTTCAGCGCCTCCATTTCCGGAAAGGCCATATATGATGAACATTAGATTCATTTGCCACTACCTTCCTTTCCAATAAATCCAGCCACTGATGCAGAATAATATCTTTCCGGAATGCCTGGATCCGTTTCCTGCTTTGGTATCGATAATGATCTTTAGTTCGGGGATCATCTAGAAGATACAGAATTGCGTTTGTTAATTCTTTTTCAGCCTGGGACAAAGGTTCGTCCATTGTTTTCTGTCCGTCCCCTGCAGGTACCAGGATTCCATATTCAACCGGCTCCATCCGATCTGTCTGTTTCAAAATATCAGTACCCGGGGCTAGCAGTTCTCGTGGTCCTCCATAGCAGTCGGATGAGATAACCGGACACCCACATGCCATTGCTTCAAGCAATACATTTCCTAATCCTTCATATAAAGATGGTAAGACAAATATATCCGCATGCTTCATATATGTATACGGATTGGTTGTATATGAACATAAAGATACAGAATCTGTTAGATGATTTTTCTCTATCACCTGCCTCAAATAATCCTTGTCTTCTCCCCTTCCTAACAAGACTAGTTTTGCAGATGGATAATCCTGAACGATCTTGGTGAATGCCCGAATCAAATGCCACTGCCCCTTCTGTGTCACATAACGACCTGCACTGACAACGACCGGTCCCTTTTTAAACAAAGCCTGCTCATTTGCTTCCATAGGAAGATCGGCTTTGCTTACAATTTCTTCAATCGGACAAGGATTATAAATTACAGACATCTTGTTTTCGTCAGCATGAAAATATTGCATCTGATCATATTTCACATATTTTGAAATTGCAACGATGTGGTCCGTATTTTGTGATACCTCTGCAAATAATTGTCTCTGTTCTTTTTCCGGGTACTTCAAAGAATATGCATTACGGATCGATATAATAACGTATTCTCTTCCCTTTGTCCGTACATTCAGTTCATTGGACCGTTCCAAAAAACTGATGGAGCAGTCGATGTTCCATTTTCTTTTTTGTTTTCTAATCATTTGTTCCAGAGATTTTACTGTCTGCCCGGCAGGTGCCTGTAACAAATGAACCTTCTCATCTAACGGATAATAAGGAGGATTTCCTTCCTGCAGCAAAATCATATACACCTGGTGATATGATGTGAACATCGAAGCAACCATAGCTCCTATTTTTTCCGCACCGCCTCCGGATAGCTTTGGTAGAATAAATAATACATTCATGACTTTACCTGTTTTCTATCACTTTTTTCCATTGTTCCAGAATATGCTCCGGTGTAAAGGTTTGCAGACAATCATTATTTTTCTGAACATAATATGCCCTTTTATCCGGATGTTGCAGAATATAACTCATGGCTTTTTCCATTTCTATTTCCTGTGGTTCCAACGGTTCTTCGTTTTTCAAAACACCGCTGCATACAGGGAACAAAATGCCATAATCTGTAATTTCCATTTGATTCGTCCTTTTCAGATAATTACTGGCTGGGGCCAGCAATTCCCTAGGGCCCGAATCACAATCCGCAGACAGAATCGGTAATCCGCAGGCCATTGCCTCAATAACCGCATTGGAAAAACCTTCAAATAAAGAAGGACACACATAAGCATATGCTCTTTTCAAATAAGGATAAGGAACCGGATGAAATCCAGCCAGATAAACACGATTCTCCAGACCGTTTGCACGGATAACTTCTCGTATGGTGTCTTCGAGATCCCCTTCTCCCAAAATCACCAGACATGTATCTGGATATTGCTCGGCAATGTTTTTAAACGCACGAACCAAGTGCCAATGTCCTTTCTGCTCGACAATTCGTCCCATGGTAATTAGGCATCTTGGATAGGTCGACAGCAAAGATATAAATTTCTCGTCTTCCAAAGGATTATTTGATAGCTCCTGTACTTTTTGAATATTACATGGATTATAGATCGTTACAACTTTATTCTCGTTTGCATGATAGGTATGAACCTGTTCATAACAGACCTGTCGGGATACCCCGACTACCTGATCTGCCTTTAAAGCGCTCATGTAATGTTGAAAGTTGGATATCCATCGATCCTTTTTTGAATAGGATTGCATGGTGGGGTACACCATGCAACGGATCGATATGATCTTGCGATCGTTCGTATGTGTACAAATATTATCAAAATTAGCCATGTTCATAAAACTGATCGTGCAATCTATATCGTGTTTCTTCTTATAATCACTAATTGCTTTTTTTCGTAAATAGGATCTTTTTCTTCCCCTGAATGGTTTCCCGATTTTGATGGAAGGCAGTTCGTAGATAATAACACGAGAATCAACCGGATAACGTTCCCGAGATGGATGCGTCAAAAATATGTGCACTTCATGCTTATTACTCAACATGGAAGCAACACGGGCCACCACTCGTTCTGCTCCTCCCTTATACAAAGATGAAACAATAAACAATATTTTCATAATTCTATCTCTCAATTTCTTTTAAACTAAACTACTTTTTATTATAATACATATAATTAAATATATTTATATGTATTTCGAGGAGCAGTCTATGAAAAATGAAATATATAAAAAAATATCCTTGGATCAATTCAATAAAGAAGCTCTTAATTTCGATGATGCCGATTCGTATAAAATGTGTAAAGAGGATTACCCCGAGATTTTAGAAGAATTAGAAAAAGAGATGTTTCATGATGTTTTGGATTGTGGATGCGGAACTGGAGCCATGTTGGCTCTTCTCTCAGCAAAATACCCGAACAAATCATATACGGGCATTGATTTATCCGATCAAATGATTAAAGTCGCAAAGAAAAAAAATCCGGAAACCATTTCCTTCGTTATCGGAGACTGCGAAAATCTCCCTTTTGAGGATCTTTCCTTTGATGTTGTCATATGCTCTCATAGCTTTCATCACTATCCCGATCCACAAAGTTTTTTTAACAATGTATACAGGATCCTCAGACCGGAAGGACGGTTGATTTTACGTGATAATACCGGACCATGGTATTGGAACCTTTATATGAACTGGTATGTTTTCCCAAAAGGAAACCGTCGTCATCGTCTGGGGGATGTGCATTGTTACAACCGTAAGGAAGTAAAAGCGCTCTGTGAGAAAGCCGGATTATCCATGGAGCTATTTGAAGAACGTCCAAAGCATAAGATGCATTGTGTGGCCCGAAAAAAATAGGACTGCACTTTTTTATTTGTGCAGTCCATAGTAGTCTATATACCATTCCATAAAACAACGTAGACCATCTTTCAATTCCGTGTGTGGATGATAATGATATTGATTGGCAAACTTTGTCATATCTGCATACGTTTCGACAACATCCCCAGGCTGCATCGGTGCCAGTTCGATCAATGAGTCAACCTCCTCCTTTTCAACCAGATGGTGCTCAACCAACAAAGATATCAAAGTTTGTACGAATTCCAAAAGATCCACCGGTTGATGGTTCCCAAGATTATATATTTCATAAGGTACATCCTGAACCGGCACAGAACCCTTTACAGCCAAAGCAATTCCCTTGGAAATATCATCGATATAAGTAAAATCTCTTTTACAATGGCCATAATTATACAATCGGATCTTTTCTTTGTTTATCAAACGGTTCGTAAATTTATAGTATGCCATATCCGGTCGTCCCGCCGGTCCATAGACAGTAAAGAACCGAAGACCAATGGTAGGAATCTTGTAAAGTTTCGCATAAGCGAAAGCCATCAGCTCATTTGATTTTTTTGTTGCCGCATAGAAAGAAACCGGTTGATCCACCGGATCAGACTCTGCATAAGGTACCTTCGTATTAGCTCCATATACACTGGATGAACTGGCAAAAACTAGTTTTTCCACATAATCTTTGCCATAACGACAGGCCTCCAGTATATTAAAAAAGCCAGTCATATTGGAATGCATATATGCATCCGGACAATCGATGGAATAACGAACCCCCGCCTGCGCTGCCAGATGAATTACAACGGTAGGTCGAAATTCCTCCATAACAGCCATCATGGCCTCTTTATTGCTGATATCCAGTTTTCGAAATGTGAAGTTTGGTAATGCTTGTAAATGACGTAAACGATACTGTTTCAGATCCAAGTCATAATACGAATTCATATTGTCAATTCCTATTACATAATTCTCTTCACTCGCAAGCAGACGGCAAACATTGGATCCGATAAATCCCGCTGCTCCGGTTACAAGTAATCTTTTCATGTCAATTGATCTACTGTTCAAAAAATATGAATACCGATCCTTTCCTCCCTTAAATGCATTATACTCCATATAATAGAATTTCTTAACCAGAACGTATAGCAGTTCGCATTGCTCTATTTCAGACAAAGTGTCTTTTTCATTTTGGATTTATCTTTGCAGACGTATTTGATTCCATTCTTTTATGTTCCTCTTAAGTCATAAACGATGACATCATGGGTCTGTCTTTGATGCAGGGGAGGAAGGGTCATATAATCTCCCATCAAAGAAGTCAGATACGCATCCCAGCAAGCCATGGAACAAAACTCTCTTCCATGAAAAGGAACTTTGATCAGCGGGAACATATCCTTCTTACAAATACGTTCTCTTTGGCCACGGGTCGGCCACGCAACATCCGCCACATACGCCGATGTTTCATAGCAGTAGGTTCTTGCCTGTGTATTGATCTGATTGGCATAAAAGGACACTCCTTTTTTCTTTGCGTATAAAACAGCCGGTATCTTGGCCACAGCCCGAAAGGCATTTTTCCCTGTTCCCAGTTTTGCCGTCGCTTTTCCAAAACCAAGCTGTAAAGACCTGGCATGATCCAGAAAATAGTTGGAAGTTTCTATATCTTGTGGCACCCCGTCCAAAGGAAAGATATCGATCCACAAGTATTTCTCATTTTCCAGAAATTTACTGTCCAGTGCAATCTTCTTATGAATCAGTTTCCCGAAAGGATATTCCGTATTCCCTAATTCCAAATACTGTGTTTCATAATAATCCCTGATTGGGTGCTTGCTGGTCATAGATATAAAGCGGTCAAAATCGGGACGTGGCATAAACAGATCAATGTCATCATCCCATGGAATAAAGTCCTTGTGCCGAATGGCCCCCAGCAAGGTACCGCCACATAACATATATGTCAATTGATGGTCTTGACAATAGTCGACGAAATCGCACAGGATCTGAAATAATTCTTCCTGTATTTCTTCTCGTGATAACCGTTTCATATATACCTCACTTGAATACTTTTAAATATGCTTTCCAGGAAAGCTTATATATATTATAGTTCAAATCCAGCAATCGTATAGCCAATTTGTCTCTTCGTGGTGCCAGCGGATCATCACAAATATCCTGCTTATGGTCCCGCACAAATCGGATCATGTCCCGTCTTATTTCCGGAAATTCTTTTGTATAGATCATCTGATTGATGGTGCTTAATCGCGCATATACCCTTCTTCTTAATACAGCTTGTTCCAGATCCGGGTAGACCGCAAGCACATCCTCGGCCATCTTATCTGTCATTTCCAGCAGATCCAGTTTATTCTTGCGGAACGACTGGTTCACAATGGAGCTGTCATGCTGGATATAATAGTATTTGGAAGCATAGCCAACCGCTATCTGCCGGCTTTTCAAAAAATATTTATACGTTGTGCCGATATCCTCAAAAATTTTTCCTTTCGGATATTCAATCACCTCACATAAAGACCGATGATAGAGCTTGGCCCAGGCAGATGTATCAATGACATCATGATATAGCATGCGTTTCAAACACATTTTGTCATCCAGTACTTCGTTACCTTGTTCTCCGTAATCAAACAAGATTCGGTCTTTTTTGATTACTTTATGCTGACAGATGGCCATTTTAGTTCCATAGGTTTTCGTTAAAGAGTACAAATATTCAATAAAATCCTGGTCGACGTAGTCATCTGGATCGATAAAAGTTATATACTGACCTGCTGCCTTATGAAATCCATAATTGCGTGCATCGGATAATCCTCCGTTTAGCTTATGGAAGACTTTCACACGGGGATCTACTACCTTGTAAGAATCACAAAGTTCGGCACAAACATTTTCGGAACCATCGTCCACAAGGATGAATTCCAAGTTTTTATATGTTTGTCTAAATAAAGAATCCATGCAGACCGGAAGATAATTCTCAATATTGTATACCGGTAATATTACACTGATTAAAGGATTTTCTGTCATTTCTTATTCACCTCTTAAACCCATGCTTTTTAAGTAATCTGCTCTCGACAAAGGCTCTTTACGCTAATACGCAGCTACCCTATCCTTTGGTCTCAAACGCTTATGGGAATGTTCGCTTCTTATATATTCAACATCTCTCTGATCTTCCAATACACTTTAGGTAGCAAAATATCACTAGATGCAAGCATAAAGCCAAGTTTCTGCATAGCACGCATTCTCTCAAATTTCATTTTAAAGGACCGGCTTTTCCGTATGTAATGAATGGTCCGTTCTGATACGTAAGGACTTTTTGATAGGACATCAACAATCTCCAATGTTGAATGCTCCATCTTTCTTAAATCTTCGGATACATTGTCCCCTGTATATTTATGCACATATAAACATTCATCATTTGTCGTGATCTTTGCGCCCTTCGATAATAACAGGATCCAAAGATACAAGTCATCCGATCCGTTTTTATGAATAATGTTTTCTTTCCACTCCTTCGGAATCGATGACCGCAAAATCAGACATTGTCCAGGCGATATGATCTGATTACATTTCTTGATATATGGTTCCAGATTTGTTATCATTCCCCATTTAAAAGAAGAACGATATAGTTTTCGTCTGGATCCATCCTCGTTTTCCTCATATGCATTACAGATGATCATTTCATTATCCTTGATCAGTGCCAGTTCTTTCCTCACATAATCATCGGCTATCTCATCATCCTGATCCAGAAATAATACATACTTTCCTTCAGCCATCTGCAGCCCGGTTATACGCGCCTGATGAATACCACTGTTCTTGGCATGTACTGCTGTTTTTATCACAATACGGTCATTGATGGGCAGTTCCATCTTATGATCCGGGCTGTCGTTGACTAGGATCCATTCAATTCGGCCTTCTTCCAATACATATTGATTTCTAATGATATTTTGATATAGAGACGGCAAAAACCGATTTCCTTTATAAAAAGGAGTAATAATTGATACGATTGGGGTTGCTTCCATAATAAACATGTATGATATACATGTACTTTGTCAGTACACGAATATCATATTCCTTTCTAATCCTTTGATTGACCATTTAGCATCTTTTATAAAACACGCGGCTCGCCTACGTAAAGGATGCTATAGATTTCAACAACAACATCAAAGGATTAAACCTGTCATTGTCAAATTTACGATGTCTGAGGACTTTTGATATCAAGACTCCTATTGCGTCAAAACCCATTGCCATCAGAATGTATTTCCATAATTAAAGTCTGCTACAGATGAAAGACCCTGCCGGTGAACACTTTTAATAGCTCGAATAGGTCATCATGTCCATGGTTCAGATAATCATGATCCAGGTTGTGATCAACATATAAACATCACTTTTCCATAGCTGGCCGCCTATGTATTGTAATATTCATCTGTATTACGATACATAAGGAAGGATCCTTTCATAAATATCCTTTTCATAAATATATGTAATCATAACATAAAAAGTATCTTCCTTTACAATATACCTTTGACTTTTCTACAGGATCGTCTAACCCCATAAAAAGAACCGGCCATATCCGGTTCTTTTTATGATCTATAATTATGTCTGTTATTTTAATTCAAACAGCTCTTTTCTATAATCATGTCCACCTTTCAGTGCATTGTATTCCATATAATAATAATTACGAATTTCCTCATAATACTCATATTCCTTGGAAATCGATCCGTACTTTCCGTTTTGATCGACATACATACCATCACTAGTAATGATCGGTACATCATTATGCACATCCAGACACGTTTTATGATACGTTGTCATCGGCATATCTGCCATCTCTAAAATCAGAGGAACAAGATCAATAAATTTCGCCTTCTCCGTATATACGTCCTTTACGTCTAACTCATAATTGGACCAGATTACATAAGGAATCGTTTGTTTCAACAAGTTTTCTTCTGTCTCAGAAATCCCTTCTTTATGTATTTGGCCGATGAAGGATGGCGCATGATCTCCCACCATACAAATGATTACCGGACGGTCAACGGTTTTATAATACTCTGTCAATGCTTTAAAAGATTCACATGACATCTGAACACTGGTAAGATATTCATTCATATCATCCGTCTGCATTCCGAAATCTTTTCCTACATGTACCTTGTCAAAAGAAGCATCATTCTGTTCATATCCCCCATGGTTCTGATAGGTCAGCAGATATATAAAACGAGGTCCCTCATCCATTTGCTCATACTCTTTGATCATATCTTGATAATTGTCACTGTCCAGCCATTGTCGATTTCCATATGCATTATGTGTATAATGTCCCCTACCCAAAATGGGCTTATCAAAACCGAGCGCCGGATACGCAACATGCCGATGGTAATTTGTTTTGGAGGAGCAATGCATCGCAATGCTGGTATATCCCAGATTATGTAAATGACCGGCAACACTATTTCGATTCTTTGTGAAATCAAGATAGTTAAATGGTGCTGAATTTTGCATAAGATACATGGAATTACTTGTCAGCAGCTCAAACTCTGAATTATTTGTACCACCACCCTGTGTTGGAGAAATCGTTGTTCCATAATATGCATTCTCTAAGTTGTAGAAGCTCTCCATATAATCAACATCCGATTCAGTATCTATATAATTTTCAAAATCGTAGAATGTTTCATTTAATATCAGGATGATATCCGGCCTTTGCCCGGAATCTTTAGATGTATACACGTTTATCTTATCAAGTTGATCCGCATTATACCCTTCCGGTTCTTTCAAGTAATTAATCGTTTTATCTAGATCCTCAATAAGACAACTGATAATTCCATTGGGTTCTACACTAGCTGCCCATTGCCAGGTCAAAGAGTTCCTTTTTTTAAAAAAGCTTGTACCAAACAATGACACAAATACAAAAGCGCTGCATGCAAATGTACAAATACCGTTCTTTACAAACCGGGAAAGATCAAAAAACAGTTTTTCTCTTTCAAAGATAAGCAATATAACACTCATAGTTAATGCAATGACCATCAATAAGATCAACTTACACATTGCCGAGTCAATCGAATAATTATACTGGCCCGCTACATCAAGGGCAGTGGTAAAATTACGGAATTCGCTAAAAAACAACGGGCTCCCATGATATAAAACGGTATAGTAATTTACAGCACTCCACACAGAAATTATCAGACTGCTTACAGCCATTGTAATTCCCCATTTTTGAAATAGCACTTTCAACCATAACTGAAGAGTCAGTAAAATGAACATATTTAAAAACATCATTCGGTAGGTCTGATTAAAAAAGCGGTCTAAACTAGGAATGCAACTGTATTCCATTAGGACATATTGTACTGAACAAATGCCTAGTACCCATAATAATTTAAACTCGTTCTTATTAAAAAACTCTTTAATATTATACATATTATATAGAGTACCACATTAATATATAATATTCTATATTTTTAATTAGTATAAAATATGAAGAAAACTGTTTTATTCGTATAGTTCTTGTTGATAATGATCCATTTTCAATGCGCTGTATTCCATAAAAACATACTTACGCCAAAGTGGCTCGGCATACAGTTCCTCCACTGTTCCAATGTTTCCTTTTAAATCATATGTTAGACCATCTTTGGTAAAAACCCCCTTCTCATTATGCAAGGATAGATTTATCTGCTGGTAGGTTGTCATCGGCATATCTGCCATATCCAAAGCCAGTGGCATCAAACTATTCATTGCCAAATAATCCGTTTGATTGTCACCAACCTCCAGTTTAAAGTTTGCCCAAATTACATAAGGGACAGACTGACGCTGGATCTGCATTTCAGTTTCCGTCATACCATCTCCGTTCAACGAATTGATGAAAGCCGGTGCATGATCTCCCACCATAATAATCATGACAGGTCTGTCAACATCCATATAATAATCCGTTAAATTTTGAAATGCCTGTGCTGACATTTGAACGGATGTCATGTATTCATTGATATCATCATTCAAATCGCCATAATCTCGCGAAGTATGAATGGTATCATAGGATGGTTCGTTTTGTTCCCATCCTCCGTGATTTTGAAAAGTTAACAAGTAAAGAAAACGTGGCGATGAATCCATTGCGTTGTAATGATCAATCAGATCTGCGTAATTATCTTTATCCAGGTTCCATCGGTTTCCATAATAATTCGTATTCATGTTTTCCTCAAAAAGGGTTGAGTCAAATCCAAGGGCAGGATAAGCTATATGGCGGGAATAATTAGAGCCTCGGCAAGGATGCATCGCAGTGGTCGTGTAGCCAAGATCCTTGAAATACTGAACAATGTTGTTGTGATTGCGTGTGAAATCCAGATAATTAAAAGGAGCACTGTTTCTTAGCAAATACATCGAATTTGCCGTCAACAATTCAAATTCCGAATCATTGGTGCCACCACCGCTTCCTGGTGAAATTGCCTTCCCGTAGATGGCATTGTCAATACCGTAGAAATCATTTAACGGGTCTTCCTCTGCTTTCGTATCCGTATAAGAGTTTAAATCATAAAAAGACTCATTCAATATAACGATGACATCCGGTGTTTGACCGGTTTTCTTGTTTTTATTCGTAATATCCTCTAATTCTTCTACATTGTAACCCTCAGGTTTATTTAAATAATTGATTTTTTTGTCAACATCTTCAATGATGCAGCTTAAAATACCATAAGGGGAAACACCCACCTTCCAATATGACGACATGGTACTTCGCCCTTTGATCGTTTCGTTTCCGAAAAGGCAATAAAAAAGAACATTGACGGAAGCGAACAAAAGAATAAAATGGCTCATCCATTTTTTCCATCGGAACGCTGTTCTTTTCTCCTGTAAAAAAAAGCTGAAAGCTACCCCGATTGCCAGTAATAGGATCAGCAAGATAAGACTCATCATCGGCTGATCAATCGGATACTGATAATTTCCTATAACGTTAAAAGCGGTCGTCATATTGGCAACTTCTGTCAAAAACAAGGGACTTCCATGATACATGATCGTATAGTAGTTACAAATGCTCCATATAGAAATTAATATAGAGCTCACACACAAAGAAATGCTCCACCTTTGCAAAATAAGCAATAAGAACAAATGAAACGCTATGAGAATCAAATAATTGATTCCGATCATATACACCTTTTGGTCAATAAAATGCACAAAGCCCGGAATACAGCTATATTGCATCATGACATACTGGATCAAAAGAACACAAACAACATCCAATATAAACAATAATTTTTTACCTGTTTTTTTCATAATTGACCTCTTGTTGCAGAATATTTAATAACATACATATAGTTTTTATATCATAATTTGTTAAGTTATCCTATATTTAATTTGATAAAAAAACACAAATCTTTCGATTTGTGCCTTAAATATATTATCTAAATCAATTAAGTTCTCTTTAAGAAGTTATTGATACGATTGTATATTATTTCTGTCGCATGCCCTGTTTCATAAGAACCATATGTTTCCAGATGGTTTTTCGCAATCCGCCGGCATTGATCTTCATCCAAGGTGATTATTTTCTTCTGTAGTTCTTCCATGTTTTTGCAGATAATGCCTGCCCAAGTCTCAATCGGCATATAAAGGCCTCGTTCAATATCCGCATACTTATGTAGATCCGGTACATACAGAAAACATGGTCTACCGGTCAAAGCATAGTCCCATATAGATGATGAATAGTCGGTAATCAATACATCAGCGCAACACAATAATTCCTGCATGTCCGGATATTCCGAAACGCTGATGGCATCTTCATACAATCCATAATTGTTTTTATCCCAGTGATGATAGCGGACCAGCATCTTAACAGAACGATGGTATCGCTGCTCAAGCGCATGGATCGTTATCGGAATATCCAGTTCTTGTTCAATCTTTTTCCCATGATGAACGATTCCACGAAATGTCGGAGCATAGAGCACCACCAATGTATTCCGGTCGATTCCGTACGCTTGACGTATTTTTTGATTATTATCTGCTATTTTTTTCTCATCAAAAAACATATCATTTCGTGGCAGTCCGGCATTCAAAATTTCCCCAGTATAGCTGTGTGCCTCCATAATATTATACTTGGTAAATAACTCAGAGCTGCTGAGATAAATTGATATTTCTGAACTGGCCATCGTTCGAAAACACCAATTTAGGAAAATATCACTTCCAACAGGTACACTAGTTCGTTTATACGCACCGCCGGCATGCCATGTATTGATAAACAGCTGATTCTTTCTTCGCGGAATATATATGATCAGATTGGTATTAAAAATGACCACTTTTGATGTAATTCGATAGTAAAGCCATTTTAAGGATTTATATTTTACTCGGACAATGCCGGGAATACTATCAAACTGATCCGGATGAACAAAAGCCCATACCAGTTCAATCGAAGGATCCTTTTCATGAAAGTATTCGCTGATATACTTTAAGCTGCAATTGTATCCCAGTCCCTCAAAACTTTCAAAAATGATACGATTTGAACGGATCGGGAGTATATAGAGAATTCGCATGCAACATCGTATGATGACACGAATCCATATATTTAAATATTGTTTGACCACCTTCATGCACTATCCTCTTTCTAATGAGTCGCTTAAATAAAAGTATTATGGAAATACTTATACTGAGCAATTATACCATGAAATCTACATCAGGAAACATACATTCCATGAAAAAAGCGAAGTCTTTCACTCCGCATAGTATCCATATATATCATTGTAGTAAGAGTCATCATAGACAGGAGGTTCATACAACCCGGAAGTGTTTTCCTGTGATTGTGTTTGTTCCTGTTGTTCATCGATCTCTGTCTTTTCTTCTGCCAACGGTTCACTCACTTCTTCAGTAGAAGAGTTCCCGTAAGGATCATAGATTTGGGTTTCATCATACTCGGTTTCCCCAAGTTCTTCTTTTAAAAGCTGGGCTTCGATATTATATGTATTGATGATTTCCTGGGTTTCGATCGACTGGTATTCAATATAGGCAATCCCTTCTGAGTCATCCAGATATACCTCAATTGTCTGCGCATCTCCAATTGGAAAATCATGCAGAACATACTCTATATTCCGAATCTGTATTTTTGCATCATATGTCAATGAAGCGTCCGCTTCAAAATACATATAACAAGACTCATTCCGTTTAATGCTTCTTTCATTTTCTAAAAGATCAGCTTCAAACGTATCTTCTTTTTCACTGGCTGTATAAAACGCTTGGATTCCCGATCCCGTTTTATTGACGATCATGATCCGTTCCCCTTTTTTCGAATCACCAATCGTCCGAATATCGGTCTTAGCGTATACTGGTATAGAAAACAGCATTCCCAGTATCATCAGCCAAGATACGATTGTTTTTTTCAACATTTCTCTTCATCCCCTCTAATATGTTGATTTATTATTCTTTTATACGTACATATCCTACAATATAACCACTTGTGATATCCGCAAATGTTTCAATGGTTACTCCAGACATATTAGCGCCAAACCATCCACCATGGACAGCCATTCGGCGTCCATTTTCATCGGTACCTGAGAAAACAGCGATATGATTGTTGTAAATAATCAGATCTCCCGGGACCGGCGTACTCACCGTCGTACCCATTTTAAAATAATCCATTGGATTACCAAGAAAGTATTTTCCGGTTACTTTATAAATCGTGTTTGCTACTAATTGTGTACAAGATTGTAATACTCCTATTTGTTCACGAGCAGCAGCTACAATACGGTTCCCGAATACTGTCGGATCATATTTATAAAAGGCATTACCATTATTATTTGGAAGTGGTTTCCCTTTTTCCACGATTTCAATCTGCAGTGCTTCTACTCGTCTAGAATAACCCTGGGATCCGGAAGGATCTCCGTTTTCAGCCCATCCGAGCCATCCGAAATTCTGACAGTGTGTACGATATCTAATGTTATAATCTTCAGAAATATCTCCGGATAATTTTACCTGGATAGCTTCCACTCGTTTGGATTGTCCGGATGTTCCGGACATTGTTCCGTCACTGGTCCAATCCGTCCATCCGATTCCTTGTACGTGTGTCCGATAAAGGATCTTTCCAGCCAGTGCGGGATTATTAATAACGATCTTCAAAGCTTCGACACGTTTAGATTTACCCGTTGTTCCGGCAAGCTGTCCATCCTGCTTTTTTGTCTGCCATCCAATGCTTTGTACATGAACCTGATATTTTACCAAAGGAGCATGGAAAGCTTCCTTAGATTGTACAGGGGCATTGTTACTGTTTTGACTAACCAGCCTGATTTGTAGAGCTTCTACTCGTTTGGAATAGCCTTGCGTTCCGGCATATTCTCCATCCTTGGCCCATCCGAGCCATCCATAATCTTGTGAGTGAACGCGATAATAAATCGAATACTCACTAGCAATATCTCCAGTCAATCGGATCTGAATGGCTTCCACACGCAAAGATCGTCCGGATGTTCCGGCCATCGCACCGTTTTTGATCCATTTGGTCCATCCGATATTCTGAACATGGACCCGATATTCAATATCGCCCGTATAGCCAGCCTTATCGATTGTAATCTTTAAAGCCTCCACACGCTTGGATTGTCCAGTGGTCCCCGCTGTCTGCCCATCCGATTTCTTCTCCTGCCATCCAATGTTTTGAACATGGGCCTGGTATTCAATCGATGGTTCAGCAACTTCATTTTGTTCCTCTTGCGACCCTGCAATGGCAGGCTGCTCGACATTCTCATTCTGTCCCTGCTCTGAAACAGATTGTTCACTTGTTGATGTCTGCGTATCCTTTTCATTACCAGATACTCCAACACTTGTGATTATTTCGGTATCAACTGTTGAGCTCGCTTCATTTTCAGCTGCATGCACCCCTGTAGAGCACAGGAAGAACATCGCAACGAACATCATAAACCATAATATTCCCAATCTTTCTCTCTTTTTTACATTCATGACTCTCATAGCTAAACTCCTTACAATTTATCCTTTGGTATTATACTAGATTTTCATTGATTATGCAAAAAACGGTCCAATACTTGACTATTCAACTAATTTCTTTGACAAAAATCCCATAATGTTTCTATAAAATCTATTATAACAGTAAAAAAA
>DGUK01000029.1 GCA_002394635.1 Faecalitalea sp. UBA4312 | reverse complement strand
CTGCTTAACTGGTTTGCAGCTGTTTGAAGCTGTGTGATCATCGTCTTGTAATCCACATCTCCGATCTTGACATCCTGGATCAATGTCGACATTTGATCCAATGTATCCATGGCCGTTGTAATATCTTGATCAAGATCATTCAATGATCCGCTGGCTTTGGATAAAGAAGTCTGCATGGAATACAACTGCTTGGATAGTCCCTGAACTGTTTCCTGCAGAGATTCTGCCGATTTATCCAGACCGGACGGATCCAGTGATTTTAAACTTTCCAGTCCTTCCACTCTGATAGGATCGATGACCTGTAGCGGTTCTTGACCTAATTGCTGTTTTGCGGCTTTGATGGCTTCTTGCGCCTGTTCATTATCGCCGACAGCCGTTAAAGCAACATCTAACTGGCTGTTGGCTATCGCATACGCATTTTCAATATTGCTCTGTGCCGTTGCAATCTGTCCATTGATCGCAGCGATCTTATTATTGATTTCATCCACCTTAGACTGGATCGTCTGATTATCATTTTTGACAATTTCATTATCCGAATCGACTGTTGTTTGTAAGGCTGTGACATCCGTAACGATAGCAGTGATCTGATTAGATAAAGTGGTATCTTTTGCTAATGCATTCACCTGGTCCTTTGCAGTCTGTAAAGACGTGTTTAATCCTTCCAATGTCTGTCCATCTGCTTTCAACATCGACTGTAAAGTGGTCAATGTCTGTTTTGACTGATTGATCTGGTCGCTCAGTGTATCCAAAGACGCGGGATCGATCTGGTCGGTTGCTTGTTTTAGGCCATGCAGTCCTTGCTGCAGCTGTTTAGCCCCTTGTTCTAGGCTCTGCGGAGAACTAGATACCGCATAGGAAACCTGCGCAACCCCATCATGGATCTTATAAAGTTGTTTATTTCCTTGATCGAGCAAAGAAACACCATTCGTGTATTTCTGTACACCATCGTTTAGATTTGTTGCCCCTTGGTTCAGCTTGACCAATGAATCCGATAAAACGTTCACTTGTCCGCTGGCATTTGTTAAAGGTGCAGCCTTCTGTTTTAACTGACTGGTTCCATCGTATAACTGCCTGGAACCATCCTCCAATAAATCCGCCGCATTGACAATCTGTGAGACGCTTCCGCTTAAGTCTCCCATCGACTGGATCTGCGTCAGTTCACTTAAATCAAAATCCGAGCTCAGACCGATCATCAGATTATCTACATCAAAATGATCAACATCTGCTTCGATCGTACAAGTATCACTGATTCCTATACTTTCCACCACCGAATGCAATCCAGCACTATTCAATGTTTCCTCCAGTCCCGGTACCGCAACGATCGTGACAATCTGATTGTTTCCATCACTGATGACCTTTCCTGAAGAACAGCTGACATTAGTATAATTATCTGTATCCAGATTCAGAATGCCTCCAGCTAAATACGCCGGATGTACAATGGTTCCGGAAGCTGTTTGTTCTGAAATCATATTTTGATACTTTACGGTGATTGTTGCATGACCGCTCTTTCCTTGCATTTCGTCCAAGGACATTTCTTTTCCATCCATCGCATAGCTAATCTGTATTCTGACTGGCAGCTGCTGATTTGAAGTACCTTGGTAATATACATCATTCCCCTTTACATTCCATGTATATGTATCGTCATGTATTTTCGGCTTCTCATCAGTCTTTACATTTTTTACATCTTTCAGAGCTAATTGTTCCGATATACCGTGAATACCATCTTCATCATGGATCCAGCTGGATACAATGGTATTATTGACACTTCCATCCGCATTGAGAACCGTATACACCGTTTCTGTTTTTTCGGTCGGATTGACATCGTCCTCTTTTTCCTGAGCAAATACAGACACGCTGGTCGCGCTCATTGCCAGCATAGCACTCAATATACTGTTGCCGATTACACGGACAATTTCCTGATTATTCTTCATTTATAACACTCCTTTTTTCTTCTGGCCAATTTTTTGTCGTTCTCTCTATGATTTCCTGAAAGCTTATCAATAAAGCCGGCAAGACAAATAATATACATATCACTGAAATCAATGCTCCTCGTGCCAGTAAAAAGCACATGCTCTTCAATAGGTCCATTCTGGCTAATACTGCCACACCCATACAAGCAGCAAAGAAAGAACCACCGCTCGTCATGATAGATGTGCTGGAATGTTTGATTGCCGAACCAATCGCATGTTTTTTATTCTTGCCTGCTTCTAGTTCTTCTTTAAAACGACTGGTCATCAAAATGGCATAATCGACCGTTGCGCCTAATTGTATCGTTCCAATGACTATACCGGCAATAAACGGCAATGTCGTATGTGTGAAGAACGGGATTCCCATATTGATACAAATCGCAAACTCTATGGTTCCAACTAGAATAGCCGGCAAAGAAAGCGATTTAAATGTCATCGCAATAATCACAAAGATCAAGATGACCGAAACGATATTGACCATTTTGAAATCTATATCAGTAACTTTGATCAGATCACGGGTAAGGGAACCTTCCCCGCCGATTACAGCTGTCTTATCATATTTTGACAACAAAGTATCCAGTTTATCCAGCTGCTCATTTTCCTGATCGGATGCTGATGCATAATCACTGTTCACAACAATCAGTTTCCGATTTCCGTTATGTACAAGATCAGCAATCACATCCGGTTCAAATTCCATAGCTACATTAGGTCCTATAACTTTTTCATAGGCTAAGACATTATTGATCCCATCCATTTTTTCTATTTGATCACAGATTGAACTGACATCCTTGTTCGACAACTTATCATCAACCAGGATAAAATGTGTTGTCGTCATATTAAACTTTTCTTTCAATTCTTTCGTTCCGATGACACTCTGAAAATCATCCGGTAAACCAGCTATCAAATCATAATATTTTTCTGTATGTCCCTGTGCATAAGCCATGGGAATAAACAAAAGAACAAAAACGATCAATATCACTTTGGTGTGATCGATGATCCATGCTGGAATCTTCACCATTGGTCGGATCAAGATCGTATGCTTATGTCTTTCAATGGCATCATCAAAAATCATCAAAAGACTTGGTAAGATCAATATAGTTGATACAACGCCGAGAATAACCCCTTTGGCCATGACAATACCAATATCCCGGCCTAATGTCAGACGCATGATGCATAAAGCCGCAAACCCTGCAATCGTTGTAATCGAAGAACTCGATATAGACAAAAAAGTAGCTTTGATTGCTTTAGCCATTGCTTCTTCTTTAGTTGCATTCTTTCCTTTTTCCTCCTGATAACGATGCAGAAGGAAGATAGAGTAGTCCATCGTAACCGCTAGTTGCAAAACCAACGTTAAAGCTTTGGTGATATAAGAAATTTCACCCAAAAAATAGTTGGTCCCAAAATTATAAATAATTGGAAAGGCAATGCCTGCCATAAATACGAACGGTGCTACATTGGACTCCAGCCCCAGCCATAAAACCACCAGTACAAGCGCAATCGCTATAGCACTGTAAAGTATGATCTCTCTGTCAACCATTTCCTTTGTATCTTCAGCAATCGCTGACATACCACCTAAGAAGCAGTCTTTAGACGCTGTCTTTTTGATTTCCGAAATCGCATTCAACGTTCTTTGTGAGGCTGTACCCTCTTCAAAGGTAATGATCATCATCGTACTGTCTTTTGCATACAAAGCTTTTTGTAGTTCATCCGGTATCATTTCCCGAGGAACGGTAATATCCAGTACATCATCACGCCAGTATACCTTGGCTACGCCGTCTATCTTTTCGATTTCCTGTTTCATCTTTACGACATCTTTATCTTCCATATGGTTAACCACCAGCATATCGACACTTGCAAGATTAAAATCGTCTTCCAGTATCTTCTGTGCTTTCATTGATTCCACATCTTGAGGCAGATACGATAAAATATCATAGTTTACTCGAGTGCCTATATAACCGAATACACTGGGAATCAACAAGATGACCGCAACGATCAATATTTTGTTTCTGAATTTTACTATCCATTCGGATAATCGGTTCATATATATCCTTCTTCCTTTTTACAAAGGAAATAATAGGAGCAAAATGACCAATGGTCAATTTACATATTGGTTAATATGACTGAATTTTAGTCATATTTTTCTTTTTGTCTAAAATGTGAATTTGATAAGAATGACCATTAGTCATATAATTTAGACATGAAAAAAAAGATATCTGAAAAAAAGAAGGAGAAAAGACAAAACTTATTGGAGGCCGCATCCTTATTATTCTCCCAAAAAGATATCCATTCTGTGACAATCTCAGACATTGCCCAAAAAGCAAATGTTGCTAAAGGAACATTTTATCTCTATTTTAAAGATAAATATGAGATCCAAGATGTATTGATCATGCAAGCGTGTAACCGTTTATTAAATCATGCCCGGCAAAAACTGAATCAGAACGATATCCAAAATTTTGAAGATGCAGTCATCTTTATCATTGATTCCATATTAAACGATTTAGAATCCGATCATATTCTAATGAAATTCATTGAAAAAAATCTGTCTTTTAGCTTGTTTTCAAGCCAGATGCAAAATACGCTTGACGATGTATCTTTACATCTCAAGGATGAGTTTAAACAAAGAGCTCTTCAAAACGGCTATGATATACCGGATCCCGATGTGGTTTTATACATGATCGTGGATATGACCGGAAGTACATGTTATAACAGTATTCTTTTTAACCAGCCTGTGCCTATTGAAGAATTTAAGCCATATTTATTTCAGGCAATTCGTTCCATTTTACGATCCTATAAAAAAAAGGAGGCAGAATTATCTTCACTTCCCGAAGGAAGATAAAGATTCTACCTCTTTTTTATTGTTCGCTATTGATGGCTTCAGCTTCCGCGGCCTCCATTTCTGATTTCTCTACTTTAGAATCCATCTGTCCATCCTTCTTTGAATCTCCATGCAGATTCAGTAATTTCATATGCCAATTGTATGTGTAATAAGACAAATCGCCCATAATCTGATTGACTGCCTGGCTGGTTGAATATCCATGCGTGAAAATAACCAGAATGTATTCCCCGTTTTCTGAATAAACAATACCACCATCGTGATAATAATCATCCGCAAAACCGGTCTTATGTGGAAAATAGGTTCCACTAGGTATACCAATACTAATCTGAACATCCCGGCAGGCATTGAAAAGATCCAGCATTCTTTGGGTGTATTCCGGTCCTACAATATTTCCCTTGTATAACTGTTCAAAATAAATACCAATATCCGATGGACGCGATGTGTTTGTTTTTCCGTCTCCAAAATAATGCAGCCCCGGTTTCAAACCATGGTGTACCTCGGTATGTTCCATCCCCAGGCTCTTACACATTTCTGTGACATAGGCAGTTCCTCTTGTACCGATCTTATCACCTATTTTTTGCATTAATGTGTTATAGCACGTATTGTCACTGATCGTTATCATATTGTAGATATACCACCAGTTATCATCTTCATTCAGTTCCCCCGCTTCGATTTTCTGATAAACAGCACCTAGAGCCGGGGCTTTAACCATACAACCAGGATAGAAATTATGGTCATTGATCGATACAGTTGTCGATGTAGACAGATCCTTATAATAGAAACCAACATCGATGCCATATTCATCGATAATCTTTTGAATACCTTTTTTCAGTTCGGATGTATCGATGACCAAGGCCCCTTTTTCATCAAACTTACGAGAAACACCATCGATTTTCTTCGTACCGACAAACATTTTACCTTCTTTATCAAAGTAAGAAATCTGGCTGTTTCCGTCCCGTTCCACACGAGCAAAATCATTTTTGACCATGTATCCGTTCTTATCGAAACAATACAGATCACCATCGATTTCCTGCAAACCTTTGACCATTTTTCCCTCTTTATCAAAATACATTATTCCATCTTTGGTTTCCACGAGCCCTCTTTGCATATAACCGCTCTTCTCATCAAAGTAATATGTATTCTTTTTTATCTTCTTTAATCCGTAAACCTTTTGTCCCGACTTATCTTTATATATAACTTTATTCTTGAAAAGGTCTAAGTAGACGAACCCGGTCTTATCAGATTGGCTCTTAACATATAATCCCCAAATACTTATAAACAAAAGTACGACACACAGTACAAGCAGGATCACCCGCCGAAGTCCTCTTTTATTCATAACTGCCACTCCCTTTCCGGTCCGTTCAATTCGTCCGATAAAATATTACAAAATAAATTATAAAAGTTCAATCATTTTACACATATCTTTCACATAAAAAAACAAGCTTGGAAAAGCTTGTTAATTCATCGTGTAATGATCGAACCAGATAATGTAGTTTCCGTCCTCCTGTTTTTCGACACGTACACTGGCAGTAAATGTAGAGTCTTCTGGTGGAACAGCCCCTTTGACCGTAATTGTTTTTCCATTGTATCGATATACAAGGATAGGTGAACCGTTCTCATCTGT
>DGUK01000109.1 GCA_002394635.1 Faecalitalea sp. UBA4312 | reverse complement strand
AATACCAGACAGATCACAGAATTATCTTCGACTCTATATCCATTGGCAAAACGTAAGTTAGCCAGCTGTTTCGAAACTTTATACATGTAATAAAACAAATAAACACCACAAGTGACGATCGACAGTAGAATAACCATGCCCGGATCTGTCAATCCATCAAAATTACCTTGCTGTCTAGACAGCTCGTTGGAATCTTTGGCAATACAATACAACCAATAATACAGATAAATGCCACAGGTCACAATGGACAGAATGATTGCTACTGCGATATTTCGTTCAGCCACATAACCAGTACCTGTTGTGCCTTGGTATGCATTGGAACTGTTTGTCTGTACAGCCGGTGCATAATTGTTCAGTTTTGGAGCCAAAGCAGAATTCTTTAGCTGGACCCAGTCAGCCATTCCATCGCGCCATACATAGGTCTGTCCGTCGATGATATTCGTACGCATGGATTCTTCCATCTGCGATTCAGTATACGGACCACTTTGTCCGTTATTTCCAGCTACATAGTACCAAACCGGTTCTTCCATTTCCGGCTGTTTTTTTACTTCCGGCTGCGGATCCGGGGCTGTTTGTTTTAATTCTGTATATTTCACCTGTAACCATTCTGCCATTCCGTCTTTCCATACATATGTATCTTCATTGACTTCACCGGAACGAATATAGGCCGCCATTTCTCCGGTGGAAAAAGGTCCGACCGATTCCTGGTTCTTTACATAATACCACTGTACATCTTCATTAACGATGACCGTCTCATTTTCATCTACTACTTTTTCAAGAACAACTTCTTCAACTTTTTGTCCACAGTTCCTGCAAAACTTATCGTTTTCACCAAGTTCATGACCACAATGTTTACACTGCATATGCATTCCTCCAATTTATTAATAACTATATCAAATAATAGACATTTATTCAAATGTGTCTGATTTTTTATTCTTCTTTAAATACAAGCTCATACGGATAGTGGTTTTTTCTCTTCTCCTCCGGAGGAAGCTTCATATAATCTCCATACATATTTGTCAGATTATTATGCATATTCTTCGGAAACCACATCTTTATATCTTCAAAATCAAGCTGCTGCAAAGGATATAGATCCTTTACTGCATATATATTCATATCCGGTGTTGTATCGCATAAGAAGTCCACATATTCACTGTTTATTTCATCGTTGTGTCTAGTGCTAGCTTCTTCACACTGATCGATCAACCATTTCTTGGAAATATGCAGAACCACCATCCCATAGTGAACCACTGCACAGATACCGTGGACTACTTTTGCTTTCCACCCTTTAAATGCTAGAACCGGTTTCGGAATACTGCGAAGGATCAGCAGTTTGCTGAAAAACCACGCCTTCCGCATTTGTTTCTTTCGTTTTTTCGGGTCATCGCTTAAATGATCAAAAGGATAAAGATCCAGAAAGATCCCTAGCGGGCAATCAATATGCGCAAGCGCATATTCGCGAAACTTCGTTCCCTTCATCATCAGACGGGTTGTCATCAACGGATAGTTCTCGTTGTTTCTAGCATTCATCACTATGTATTTTTCCGACAGTTCCTCTTGCGCATATTGCAAGAACTTCTCAAAGTCCTCTCTTGGGATGGCCACATCGATGTCATCATCCCAAGGGATGAATCCTTTATGCCTTAACACACCAATACATGTCCCCGCAATTCCGAAATAACGGAGGTTATGTCGGTCACATACATCCATGAAGTCCTTCAGGATCTCCAATTCCACCTTCTGCAGCTTTTTCAATGTTTGTGTATCATACTCTTTCATGTTTATCTTCCAACAGCTCCATCTTATACGGACAATGATTCACCCGCTGTTCCTCCGGTGGTAATTTCATATAATCTCCATAGCGGTTGATCAGCCATTTTTCATAGTTATTCTGTACAGGTAAGTCAAAGTCTTCAAAACGTAACGTCTTTAAAGGAAATATATCATCGTATGTAAAGGAAAGTTCCTTAGAATACGGATCAGCCAGTAATGAATAGCTGGACGTTTTTCCTTCATACCGGTTCACCAGATCCAGATATTTCTTTCGGAATATGTTTCCTTCTTTATCGATCCGATCCATTACAAAGCGGCTAACCCGGGATATGCCGTATTTTACCTTCTGAACAGCCGTGCTGCCCGGGACCAGTAAAGAGAAATTAGCCCGGCTCATTACATACAAATTCCGATAAAAATACGTTTTGTTAATAAAGTCCTGGGCTTCCTTTGGATCATCCGGAATATTTTCATAAATAAAAATATCAATAAAGATGCCCGGCTCAAATACATCCTTAGCTAAGGGAACCACCCATTTTGTATGGTTTAACGATAAAATAGGAACAAAGTTATAGTATTTGTCATCACATTCCGGCGAATAGATCGTATACTTTTCTCTTAATTCATCTTTATATGCCAGCAGCTTATAGTAATCTTTACGAAGGATGGCAATATCGAGATCATCATCCCACGGGATATACCCCTGGTGGCGCACTGCCCCAAGCAAAGTTCCGGCTACACCAAAATACTGTATATCATGTTTTTTACAGAATATATCAAAGTCCTTAAGCATCATCAACAGTGTGTCATGGATCTGCTGGATCTGCTCATCTGTATATTGTTTATAATGAATCTGCCCTGACATGTTCTAAAATCCTCTGATAATCTTCAATAAAATCCACTTCCGCCCAGAAACGCCCATCTACATCCAGGCTGTAAATATCATATTCTTTTGTTAAGGAATATAAAACGTTTTCCCACCAAACTCCATGCTGCTGACGATCGATCATATCAATAAGCCGCTTTTTAAAGATAGGTACAAAGGAATGATCCAGTTTGGCAATACCTACATATTCACAATCCCTTTCGTCCCGTGTCAGTTCTTTTCCATAGCGTTTGATTATATGATTCTCTGTGCCGAAAAAATAGTCACCATCATCCACACGATTCACATCCGACAACATAACAGCCTTTTGTTCGGATCTATTCAGAAGATCCAGTATATCCTCGGTCCAGAACACGTCTGCATTTCCAATCAACAAGTCTTTATCCTGCTCTATAAAATCCCTGGCAAAGTACAGAGAGCCGATGCTGTTGGTCACATCATAGAATGGGTTGTAATAGATCTTTGTATCTGTCCCTTTTAATACATTTTCAATGATTTTATGTTTGTAGCCGGTCACAACTGCACATTCGATCCCATGATTTTCCAACATTCGGATCGTTTTTAAGATCAAAGGAATCCCTCCGACATCTAACGTGCTTTTGGGAATCGGAGGAATGTTCTTGGAAATACGTGATCCTTTGCCGGCCGCTAATAATATAGCCTTCATAACTGCACCTTCTTAAAATATTCTATGACCTGATCATAATCCTGCAATGTCAGGTTTCCCATATGTCCGATGCGCAGCACGGTTTTGGACAGACTTCCACCGGTCGGGGTTAACATCAGCCCATAATTTTCTTTGGCGTCTAGAAAATAATCATACGCTTTCCCGTTCTCAAAAATCAATGGTGTTAATCCGTTGGACAACGGATAGTCACCAATTTTCAGACCAATTTCTTTGCAACGTTTTCGGAAATACATCGCTTTGTCATGCGCTGTCTTTATAACAGTATCAATCGACTCTTCGATTAATTGACGAAGACGGTCTTCTAGCTCATAGACAATGCCGACAGCCGGTGTATAGGGTGTCTGTCCTCTCTCCATATTCAGAAAATAGTCTTTCAGATCAAAGTATTTGCAAACACACGTATTGTTATCGATAACTTTTTTCATCGATGGATCCACAAGGATAAATGACAGGCCCGGTGATAGAGCCAATGCTTTTTGACTGCTTGTCAACAGCAGGTTAATATGCATGGCTTCCATATCTATCGGATCGATCAGAAACATGCTGACAGCATCTACAATGAATTTCATATGGTTTTTATAACAGTAGTCACCTAGCATTTGCAGATCATATAGCTGACCTGTAGAGGTTTCATGCCCGTTAATCAATAATGCAGTATATCCTTTTTTATCTTCTATCATCTCTTTGGTCAAAACCTGTCCAAAGGACAGATGGATGTCCGTATGCCGGATATGATGTACATCACAGAGTTCACTAAAACGTTGTCCGAAACTGCCCCCATTAATAACCAGTACATTATCCCGCTCATTAAGAGCATTCATGACTGCTGTTTCCATGGCGCCGGTTCCACTGGCCGTCAGAACAGCTAAAGAACTCTCTGCCGGAGCTTTGGCAAGACGAATAAACATTTCTTGACATTCCAACATTGTTTTGGAAAACTCCTCCGTACGAAAATACGGAATTTGTCGGGAACCAACATCCAAAGTATTCGAATACATTTCCACAGGACCTACCGTAAATAGTTTCATAATTTTCACTTCCTCAATATTCGATACAAATTATATCATACTCTTCATAAATAATCAGACTCTCTTAGTATAGCTCAAAAAAGGATATGGTCAGTTTGACACATATCCTTACGTCCAATTAATGATATACTACAACCTTGGATCCATCCGGTACATTATAGTAGATGTATTTTGCCATATCTACCGGTAACCGCACACATCCATGAGAAATACCAACCTGCATCCGGCCATCTACCAAGTGGGTCGGTGATGGGTCTCCCGGCCTAAACAGACAAGTATGGAACAGATAATCGCCATTCCACTGTACGACATACCAATACGAGTAGTTTGGTCGTCTATGTACAATATTTCTGTATGGTCCTAAAGTAAACTGACCTTCGACAGTCGGTGTACTCTTCTTTCCGATACCACAAATACTGCTCTTGACTTTCTTCCATGTTCCATTGGATTTTTTAAAGATGCCAACATTGAAATTTGTTTTGTCGACCATAACCAGCCAGTTCGTTGAACTGGAATAGTTCTTAGCCAGCATATCCATGGTCGGTTTGTCCACATATGCAAATTTAGTGTTTCCTGGAGCTTTTGAACCTTTTAACACAAGCTTGACCTCAATGGCCGAAATCGGTTCACTTAAGCTCTTGGTTCCGGCTGAAGCGCCATCTTTGGCCCAGCCTAACCAACCAAAGTCATCTACCTGGGTACGATAATAAACATTATAGAGGTTAGCAATATCACCGCTTAGCTTGATCTGTATAGCTTCTGTCCGTCTATTATCGATTCCATCTTCTGCATCATTTTTCTTCCAGGAACTTTCCCAGCCGACATTTTGGATATGGGAACGATAAGAGATCGTACCGACGATCTTTCCGTTAAGCTTGATCTTGATGCTGTCAATTTTCTTACCGGATGCGCCTGCTTTGGATCCGTTAGCTCCCTGTGCATCATAATTATTCGAATTGAAATAGCTGACCTGATACTGTACACCGTCGTAATTATTCGCAGCGTATGTCACATCGGTCTTGCCTAGTTTTTTCGGCGCTGCTGCATCTTTTTCCAACAATCGGATCCGAATGCCTTCCAGACGTAAAGCACCTCCGGAAGTTCCGGATAATTCACCGTTCTTGGCCCAGCCTAACCAACCTATGTTTTGTACATGAACCGTATAGTAAATATCATACTTTTCAGCATCCGCTCCTGTCAGGTTGATTTTAATGGCCTCTAGACGTTTGGACTGTCCGCTTGTTCCGGCCATTTTACCATTCTTGACAGCTGCCTGCCAGCCAATATCCTGGATATGAACAGCATAAGAAACGCCTAAATCGCTGTCCGGATCAGCATCCATCACTTTAATTTTGATAGCTTCCAGTCGCTTAGCCTGTCCGGTTGTACCCGATAAAACACCATCCGCTTGATATGCCTGCCATCCGATATTTTGAATATGTGTAGAGTATTGCACTTTTTTATAAATATACCCGGCAGATTGCTTTCCTAAATTGGTCGGAGCTGCTGCATTTTTTTCTAACAGCTGTATACGGATTCCTTCCAATCGATAAGAATATCCGGCGGTTCCGGCAGCTTCTCCGTTTTTTACCCATCCTAGCCAGCCGAAGTTTTGTGCATGTACACTATAATAAATATCGTATTTATCTGCCATTTCTCCTGTCAGACGAATTTGAATTGCTTCTAAGCGTAACCCGGATGTTGTTCCGGACACAGAACCATTGCTGGTCCATTGTTTTTCCCAGCCTGTATTCTGAATATGTGTACGGTATTCAACAGAGCCAGCCACATTTTGATCCTTTAATTGAATCTTAATTCCTTGTAAACGCAATGATTCACCAGACGTTCCGGCCATTTCTCCATCAGCTTTTTTTTCTTGCCACCCGGCATTCTGTACATGTGTCTGATATTCCACGGAGACATTGGCTTCTGTTTGAGCTCCGTTGCCATTATCTACCTGATCAATGGCATCTTCAGTCGGTGTTTCTTCTGCTCCAGTATCCACTGCATTCGCTATGTTTTCCAACTCTTGATTGAGATCTTCTGTCTGCTCTGTATTGGTTTCTTCAACTACCGGATCAACCTCATCCGGCTCTGAAGCATATATATGCGAAACAGAAGCTCCCAAGAACATAAGCGGTAATAGCGCTGTTCCTGCTAACAATGGTAAACGAAATCTTCTTTTGATTTCCATCATAGTTTACCTCCCATCCCTAATCATCTTTAAAACTATATTAAATATGATACACTATTTTTTCACAAAAGCATAGTTTCAAATAATAAAATAGACCATTCTTATCCTATCTCCTTCAACAATGATCCAGATACAATATAAAATGACCCGACAACAATTGTATCGGGTCATTGTTTCTATATATCTTGTAGACTTCGTTTTTCCAGTAACTGAATGATTTCCAGCACTTGTTCTTTAGTCAGATTCTTGATGCCGGAAGCACAGACATGTCCTCCGCCTCCAAATTGTGCGGCTATGTCTCTTACCATATATGTTTTCGAACGCAGGGAGGCACTGTAATGGATTCCATCCCCCATTCGGGTAAATAATGCCCAGACTTGAATTCCCTGAACACCGGACAAAACATATACTTTCTCTTTGGCTTGAGAAAATGTCAGTGGAAGATAGTCCTCCGGTTCCATTATTGCATACAGACAGTTGCCGATCCTTCTCACTTTATTACGAACCTTGGTTTCATATTGATAATCCGCGTAGGTGCTGGCAAAGTTATCCTGCTCACATTTCAATACATCCACGCCCATCTCCATTAGATAGGATGCTGCCAGAAACGTCTGAGGACGAACGGTGGTAATTGTAAAGCGTATATTGTCCGCCACCAGCCCGGAATACAATAACTGGGCCGCTTTTTTAGAGATTCGAATGTTTGCGTGTCTCAGTGCCAACGCAATGATCTCGCAAGCAGCCGTAGCTTTTTCATCGACTACTTCCATATCACAGAAGGTTTCTGTCTTGATATGATGGTCGATCCGGATCGAAGCTTTAGCCAGCTTATAACGCTGGTCATCTACCCTGGATGCATTGGATGTATCGGTAATGATCGCTAACGATGCAGCAATTTGTTCATCGGTGGCTTCATCCATTTTTTCCGTAAAATGGCGAGCTACATCCGACATCCCCCCTAACGCATAAACGTTTTTTTCCGGATAAGCATCCTGAATAATTTCCTTTAATCCCAGTTGTGAGCCAATGGCATCCATATCCGGATATTCATGACGAAACAAAACGATTGAATCATATTGTTCAATCGTCTTAATAATTCTATTGAGCATCGCTCAACATGATGCGATATGCATCCCTGGCAATCATCAGTTCTTCGTTAGTTGGGATCATCCATACCTGGATCTTGGAATCTGGGGAGCTCAATAACGATTCTTTTCCACGAACATAGAAGTTATTTTCAGCTGGCACATCAACACCCAGACATTTCAAACGATCACATACCTCCTGGCGCAGAACATCACTGTTTTCACCGATACCGGCACTGAATACGATCGCATCGGCACCACCCATCAATCCGTAGTAACCGGAGATCATTTCAACAACGCGGGATACATAGATCTGATAAGTCAGAATAGCCCGCTCGTTGCCTT
>DGUK01000080.1 GCA_002394635.1 Faecalitalea sp. UBA4312 | reverse complement strand
CATTTGTTCATCAAAAACCGCCCCAGAGCCCTTGCAAAGGCCAAAAATATGTGTTAGTTTATACATGTAACAAAATTTAGAAACCGTTAGGGGGTTGAGTGTCTATGAATTTTGTGGAAAGTAATGGAAAGAAAGTTGCCGCGATACTGTGTGTAGCATCGAGTTTCCCTGTAGTTGCTACAGTATATGCACAGCAAACGGAAGCCGGATGGCATGGAAAGAAATTTGTTAACACCGATAAGACAGTAGCAAAAGGCTGGAAAGAGATCGAAGGCAAGAGCTATTTCTTTGAGGAAGATGGAAGCGTAGATATTGAAAAATCGTATGATGCAGTTGTAGCTAATGTTTCTGCCAATATGAAGGAAGATGTAAATGCTGTTGTTAAAGAATCTGCAAAGTCAGCAGCAAACGCTGAAGCCAAACGTATTGAAAAAGAAGCAGAAGAAGCAGAAACACCTGCTGAAGTTGCAGAAGTTCCTGTACAGGGACCGGAAGTAACAGCTGTTGATCCGGTACAAGCTCAAAATGTAGGAGAAGAAGTATATGTTGCTCCTGTAGAAACACCTACTGAAACGACCGAAGAAGTTGTTTATGTTGATGGATCTACTGAAGAAACTCCAGTAGTAGTTGATGATACTACAGTGGTTGAAACACCGGTAGTTGAAGATGCACAGGTGGTTGAAGATGCACAGGTGGTTGAAGATGCACAGGTTGTAGAACAACCTCAGGTTGTAGAACAGGCCCAGACGCAAGCACCGCAAGCACCGGCACAAACAACAACGAAGAAAACAGAAACGCAGAAAGTTACTCCAACAACAAATGCATCTCAGGATGCTAGCTTAAATGCAAACATCGTAGCTGCTGCAAAATCTGAAGTAGGTACTACAAATGGTCAGCAGTGTACAGAAGTTGCTGCAAACGCTTTAAAAGCCGCTGGTGTAGATGCCAATCAGGTATGGCCGGATCAGTTCGCTCAGTATGGAACGATCACTTACGATCCGCAGCCAGGTAACTTAGCTTATTATGACTTAGGTGGACGTGGATATGACCACATCGCCGTTTATATCGGTGATGGCCAGTGTGTACATGGAAACTATTGGGTAAACGGTACTTCCCAAACCGTTGTAGCCAGTGAGAATGTATACTATCCTGGAACAGGCGCTTCTGTAGGTCCTACGTACTACATTGCCATTGAGTAATCAATGAATCCAAAAAGCTTGGCAAATTGCCAGGCTTTTTATTTTGGTGGATGAAATATCTACAAATCTTTGGTAAAATGCGAGTGTTATGTACAGGAAGGAGATTAAACATGGATGCATATGAATGTTTGATTTCAAGAAGAAGCTATCGAAGTTTTACAAATAAAAGGGTACCGCACTCCTGCATTGAAAAAATCGTCTATGCCGGCCAGTGTGCGCCAACTGGGATGGATCGCCAGCCTCTGGCATTTGTGGTTGTGGAGGACACAGAAACTATGGCGCTGCTATCAAAATGGAACGCACAGGTTATGGGAGTGGATACGGATCCTTTCTATGGAGCCGGACAAATGATCATTGTTTTTGCTGATCCGAGCGTACCTACCTATATGAATGACGGAAGTCTGGCTATGGGAAATTTATTGAATGCAGCTTGCGCTTTTGGTGTTAACGCTTGCTGGATACACAGAGCAAAGGAAATATTTGAAAGCGAAGGCGGTAAAAAACTTAAACGAAAATGGAACATTCCAGAAAATTTTGAAGGAATCGGCCACTGTATACTTGGTTACAGTGATCAAAAGTTGAAAGAGAAGAAAATCACCTCAAAGGTGGTGTGGGATCCATCATGCGAATAGGACAAGCCGTGGATATTCACCCATTGGTCGTAGACCGGCCGTTGATCCTGGGTGGAGTGAAAATTGAACACGATAAAGGATTGGCCGGCCATTCGGATGCAGACTGTCTGGTTCATGCCATTGCCGAGAGTATATTAGGAGCTTTGGCTTTGGGTGATCTGGGAAAACACTTTCCGGATACTGATCCGCAATACAAAGATATTTCCAGTATGATCTTATTGGATCATGTATATCAACTGATGAAGAAACAAGGGCATCGTATTGGAAATGTGGATGCAACGATATTGGCGGAGAAGCCAAAGATGGCTCCATTTATTGAACAGATGCGCTATAATATAGCCATGTGTCTGCATTGCCGTGTTTCGGATGTATCCATAAAAGCAACCCGCGGAGAGAAGCTGGGTTTTGTAGGAGCTGAACAAGGCATTGTATGTACAGCTGTTTGTTTATTGGAGAAGGAATTATGCGTGCGGTAATACAGAGAGTAAAATATGCCAGCTGCACAATCGACGGCATTGTCAGTGGTGCAATTGAACAGGGCTTTTGTATATTTGTAGGGTTCTGCGACCAGGATACGGAATCCGTTATGGATAAAATGATCCATAAGATTATAAATTTACGTGTATTTGAGGATGAGAAGGGATTGATGAATCGTTCGTTATCCCAGATTGGTGGAAAAATACTTCTGATTTCTCAATTTACTTTATACGCTGATTGTAAAAAAGGAAACCGCCCAAGCTTTATCAAAGCGGCCAAGCCGATGATTGCGAGCCCTATGTATGAAAAGATGATCGAAAAGATGCGGTCGACCGGCGTTGTTGTGGAAACCGGAAAGTTCGGGGCCGATATGAAAATTGAATTGTTAAATGACGGACCAGTCACCATCTGGCTGGATAGTGAGGAGCTGTAATATGAAATTAATATGGGGAAACGTATTAGCGGAAGAAGTAAAAGCGGATATCCGTCAGAAGGTAGAAGCCATTAAGTTAGCTGGAAAAAGGCTGCCGGTCTTGGCGGTGGTTCTAGTGGGAGATAATCCTGCCAGCCAATCTTATGTAAAATCCAAAGCCAATGCTTGTGTTTCAGTCGGTATGGAAAACCGGACCCTGGTTTTCGAGGAATCGATTTCACAGGAAGAACTGGTGCAGGTCATCCGACAACTGAATGATGATGAAGGGATTGATGGGATCTTGGTTCAGCTGCCACTTCCTAAAAAGTTTGATGCGGATGCAGTCATTATGGAAATTTCACCGGATAAAGATGTCGATGGACTTCATCCAGTCAATGCCGGCAATCTCATGACCGGTCGACCTGGCTTTGTACCATGTACGCCAAAGGGCATCATGTATATGCTTAAATCTATAGGGTTGGAGAATCTTTCCGGAAAGAATGCAGTTGTTTGCGGACGATCGAACTTGGTGGGAAAACCTGTTGCTTTACTGCTGCAGAATGCCAATGCGACCGTTACAGTGATCCATTCTCGGACCAAGGATGCTGCGGCGGTTTGTTCGCAGGCGGATATTGTTATTGCCGCTATCGGTAAGGAAAAGATCGTTAAGGAAAATTGGATAAAGGAAGGTGCTGTTGTGATCGATGTAGGAATCAACCGTATGGCCAACGGGAAACTGTGTGGTGATGTGGATTTTGAAGCAGTCAAAGATAAAGTCGCAGCAATCTCACCGGTCCCTAAAGGGGTCGGACCAATGACGGTCTGCATGTTGTTATCAAATACATTGGAAGCCTATGAGCTTCACGAGAGCTATAACCATGAATGAAAAAAATTATGATTTAAACGATATCATCGAGATGAAGAAAGAGCATCCTTGTCATAAATCCAAGGAATGGCGTATTATCCGCATGGGTGCGGATATACGTATCAAATGTCTGGGATGCGGGGCCAGCGTTTTAATGCCTCGTTCAAAATTTGAAAAAAAGTTGAAACGTGTGGTTTCAAAAGCGGAGGAATAAATTATGCCATTAACTGCAGGAATTGTCGGACTTCCGAATGTCGGAAAGTCTACTTTATTTAATGCCATCACGAATTCACAGGTGGAAGCGGCCAATTACCCGTTTGCGACCATTGCACCCAATGTAGGTGTAGTGGAAGTTCCAGATGCAAGGATTGACCGTCTGACTGAATTGTTTCATCCTAAAAAAACAATCTATACAACCTTTGAATTTACCGATATAGCCGGTCTTGTGAAAGGGGCCAGCAAAGGAGAAGGTCTGGGGAACCAGTTTTTGTCGAATATTCGCCTGACTGACGCCATTTGCCACGTGGTTCGTTGTTTTGATGATGCCAATATTACTCATGTGGAAAATACGATCGACCCGGTCCGGGATGTGGAAATCATCGATCTTGAGCTGGTAATGGCAGATCTACAGACAGTGGAAAACCGAATTGCCAAAGTAGAAAGGAAAGCCAAAACGACCAAGGATAAAGAAGCCCAGATGGAAGTTGAGCTGCTTGGTAAATTGAAAGGGTGTCTGGAAGCTGGCAAAGCTGCCCGAACGCTGGAATTTACGGAAGATGAGAAAGTTTTCTTAAAGAATTACAGCTTGTTGACAAACAAGCCGGTCATTTTTGTAGCCAATATGGATGAAGAAGGAATTGTTGCTGTGCAGCAGAATGCGTATTATCAGGCATTGAAGGAACTGGCAGATGCGCAGCATGCGCAGGTAGTGCCGCTATGTGCGAAGATCGAAGAAGAATTATCAGGTCTGGATGCTGAAGAGAAAGAACTGTTCCTGGAAGAGCTGGGGATGCCATCCAGCGGTCTGGATACATTGATCCAAAAAGCATATACAGTATTAAATCTATGCACCTTCCTGACTGCAGGAGAAGATGAATGTCGTGCCTGGACATTCACCAAAGGGATGAAAGCACCGGACTGTGCCGGCATCATCCATACGGATTTCAAACGAGGATTTATCCGTGCCGAGATCTACCGCTTTGAAGATATAGATCGCCTGGAAAGCGAACATGCAATCAAAGAAGCAGGACTATTGCGTTCGGAAGGAAAAGAATATGTCATGCAGGATGGGGATGTTGTGCACTTCCGCTTCAACGTTTAGAGGTTGTCTATGGTTACCGAATATGCTGCTTTGATCATCGGTGTTATCTTGTCGATGTCTGTTCATGAACTGGCGCATGGGTTGATGTCCTATGTATTTGGCGATCCCACTGCGAAGATCCAGGGACGCTTGACTTTGAATCCGTTGAAACACGTGGACTGGATGGGACTGGTATGTATGTTGCTTTTCCGTTTTGGCTGGGCTAAACCGGTTCCGATTGATTCCCGTTACTACAAGAATAAGAAAATGGGAATTGTCTGGACGTCCTTTGCGGGTCCATTGGCCAATTTTATTCTGGGATTTGTTTGTATATTCATCTATTTTCTTATACTGAAGATGGGCGTTTATCTTTCATTCCTTTTAACATGTTTAAATGTTACTGCGGTATTAAGCATCGGATTCGGCATCTTTAATCTTTTACCGATTCCTCCACTGGACGGTTCAAAGATCCTTTTTGCAGTTTTGCCGGATGATCTATATTATCGCAGCATTCAAGGAAATCAGATCATGCTGATCGTATTTATTGTATTGTTATATACAGG
>DGUK01000078.1 GCA_002394635.1 Faecalitalea sp. UBA4312 | reverse complement strand
AACAGGGCCTTTTTTTGCGTGAAAGTATCGGAGAAACCAAGTCTTTATTAAACAATATAAATAAATAAGTATCCGTTAAAATCTGTTACAATATATATTGAAAAAGACAAAAAATGAAGGGAGAACGATTATAATGAACATTATAGGAGCTTTGGTTTCTCTGCCAGTATCCATTATTCTGATAGTTTGGCTGAACCGTTGTAAAAGATATGATCCTTTTTCTAAAGGGAATATCCGACGTTTGATCATAGCCGGTATGTTGAGTGCGCTGCTTGCCACCGTTGTATCATTGTCAATTATGGTTGTTATGGCTATAAGTGTTATAGAAATTGACACATTACGATCCTGGATGACTGATCCGGATCCCGTGGCTATCCAGGCTACCATTGAGAAAATCCGTGCCACATCGACATTTTCATATGGAAAGCTCTTTTTAAATCAGTTGATCTCAATTGGTCTTGTAGAAGAGATGAGCCGCTATCTGTTTTTACGACTTTCTACACGAAAGCAGCCTTTTGCGAAAACCTGGCTGGATTATGTCATCTGTGGTGGTATTGTAGGAATTGGATTTGCGATCATCGAAGACCTGTTTTATTCCGAAGGAGGAGTCATTTTAGCCGCCCTGCGTGCATTAACGCCTTTTCATTTTACATATGGTGTCATCATGGGTTTTTTTATTGGAAAAGCTTTCGATACGAATCAGAAAAGATATCACCTCATTGGTATTTTGATTCCTGTTATTTTGCATACGTTATTTGACAGTTCGTTACAAGCTCTGTCGAAAGAAGATGTATATTTGATTTTAGTTGCTTTTGTATCTATTTTAACGATCGTGATTACAATTTTTATGATCATAAAGATCAACAGGTGGAGCATAGAGGCTCTGGATCATAAACAGGCCGATAATCCGATCACATAAGAACTGTTCCCAAGGTTTATTTGTATAGATGTGCAAAGGAAAAGGCGTTAGAAGAGCATATAGCTTATCTAACGCCTTTTTTCGTTTGTGAACATTGATCAATCCAGTTCAAACGCTCCTGTATAGAGCTGGTAATAGGTCCCTTTCTGTTTTAATAATTCCTCGTGATCTCCACGTTCAATGATCCGTCCGTTATCCAATACCATAATAGCGTTGGAGTTACGAATGGTACTTAAACGGTGAGCAATGACAAAGACGGTCCGGCCATGCATCAACTTATCCATTCCGTCCTGCACGATCTTTTCCGTTCGTGTATCAATGGAACTGGTGGCTTCATCCAGGATCAGCACCGGCGGATTGGCTACAGCAGCCCGGGCAATCGACAACAACTGTCTTTGTCCCTGGGAAAGGTTTTCTCCGTTTCCGGTGATGACCGTCTGGTAACCGTGCTCTAGGTGTTTGATAAAATCATGGGCATTGGCCAGTTTGGCAGCCTGGATGCATTGTTGGTCCGTGGCTTCCAGATTGCCGTAACGGATATTGTCCATGATCGTTCCGGTAAACAGATTGACATCCTGCAATACGATTCCTAAGGAATGGCGCAGATCGGCTTTTTTGATCAGTTTCACGTCAATACCGTCATAGGTGATCGATCCTTTCTGGATGTCATAAAACCGATTGATCAGATTGGTAATGGTCGTCTTTCCGGCTCCGGTGGCACCGACAAAAGCAATCTTCTGTCCTGGTTTGGCAAACAAGGAAATATCATGAAGAACGGTTTTGTTCTCTGTGTAGCCGAAGGTCACATCATGAAAGCGCACATCGCCTTTCAGTTCTACATATTCGACGCCGTCTTTACGAGGATGACGCCAGAACCAGTGTCCGGTATTTTCATGACAAGGCTGCCATTGACCATCGACTTGTTTCATGTTGACCAGGGTAACTTGTCCTTGATCCACCTCCGGCTGTTCGTCCAGCAGTTCATAGATCCGGGATGCACCGGCGCCTGCCATGATGATGGAGTTCAGCTGCTGGGATATCTGACCGATCGGTGCATTGAAGGAACGGTTGAGCTGTACAAAGGCGGCAATGGTTCCCAGTGTTAATCCAGCCATATTATGAATAGCCAGAACAGATCCGATCAGAGCGTTGATGACCAAGGACACATAGCCCAGGTTGCCCAGTATGGGCATCAGGATATTGGCATATTTATTGGCATTGGCACTTGCCTGAAACAATTGCTCATTGAGTTCGTTAAAATCTTCAATGCTTTGCGATTCATGATTGAAGACCTTGATTACCTTGGTTCCTTCCATCATTTCTTCGATATAGCCGTTGACAATGCCCAGATCTTTTTGTTGGTTACGAAAGTACACGCTGGATTTTTTGGTTATCAGCCGGGCAGTGACGATCATCAGGGCTCCCATAGCAAAGGTGACACAGGCCATTGGTACATTCATAATGATCATAGAAATGGCAACGGCTACGATGGTAACCAGGGAGGAAATCGACTGCGGAATGCTCATTGACAAAAGCTGTCGCAACGTATCGGTATCATTGGTATAGATCGACATAATGTCGCCATGGGCATGCGTGTCAAAATAACCGATAGGCAGTGATTCCATATGTGTAAATAATAAGTCTCTTGTATGTTTTAACGTTCCCAGAGATATGGTCACACATTGCCGGTTGTATAAGTACGTGCAGAGGATCCCTATCAAATAAATGGCCGCAATTTTACACAATGCCTGCAATAAAGGCGTATAGTCGACCGCATCCGAACGAAGCAGCGGCTGAATGTAGTCATCGATCAAAGTTCGCATGAACATACTGCCGTACACATTGGCAAAGGCACTGATCAGGATCAGAATCACAACAACCAGGCTGCGAACTGGATAGGTTGTGATGGTTTCTTTTAATAGACGGGATAGACCCGATGTTTTTTTATTCATGTTCCGGATCTCCTTTCTGTTGTGCTTCAAAGGTTTCCCGATATACCGGACTGGTCCGTAGAAGCTGCTCATGGGTGCCTTGTGCGAGAATCTTTCCATCATCGAGAAGGATGATCTGGTCAGCATCCTGCACAGAGCTGATCCTCTGGGCAATAATGATCTTGGTCGTATCCGGAATCTGCTCTAAAAAGGCCTGGCGGATCTGGGCATCCGTCCTGGTGTCCACGGCACTGGTGGAATCATCCAGAATCAAGATCTTCGGTTTTTTCAACAATGCACGGGCAATACACAGACGTTGTCTTTGTCCGCCAGAGACATTGGCACCCCCTCGTTCAATATATGTATCATAGCCATCCGGCATTTTCTGAATGAATTCATCGGCCTGGGCTAATCGGCAGGCCTCCATGATTTCTTCATCTGTGGCTTGTGGATTGCCCCAGCGCATATTCTCTTTGATCGTACCGGAGAATAGAACGTTTTTCTGCAATACCATGGCAACGCCATCTCGCAGGGTCTGCAAGTCATATCGGCGTACATCGATGCCACCAACTTCCACATGGCCCATGGTTACATCGTACAATCGCGGAATCAGTTGCACAAACGAGGTCTTGGAACTGCCGGTCGATCCAAGGATACCGAGGGTCGAACCTGCCGGCACATTCAGATTGATATCAGTCAGTACATAATCCGGTTTATCGTTGACATAGTTGAAGTAGACGCTTTCAAAGGTCAGGGAACCATCTTGGATGGTTTTTATGCCGTTTTCCGGGGAATTCAACGTGCTTTCCTGTGTGATGACCTGGGCAATCCTTCGTCCGGAGGCCAAGGACATGGACACCATGACAAAGACCATCGATAACATCATTAAAGCCATTAACATGCTCATGATGTAGGTAAACAGACTTAGAAGCTCTCCGGTCGTCATCGTCCCATCAACGATCATATGGGCACCAAACCAGGAGATCAGAACGATGCATGTATAGGCAGATAACTGCATAGCCGGCCCGTTTAAAGCTAGGATCAGTTCTGCTTTTCTCTGGATCTTAAAAAGGGCATCACTTTCTTTGTTGAAATGATCGATTTCATGATCCTGGCGGACAAAGGATTTCACAACACGGATTGCTGTAATGTTTTCCTGTGTACTGCGATTGAGGTCATCGTATTTTAAAAACAGCTTTTCAAAGATCGGCCGAACGATAAAGATGATACCAAACAGCACGATTCCCAAAAAAAGGATGACGCCTAGAAAAATCAGGGCAATCCGACGATTGATAAAAAAGGACATAAACAAACTGGCCACCAGCATCATAGGTGCACGTACACAAGATCGGATGATCATCATATAAGCCATCTGTACATTGGTGACATCGGTCATCATACGTGTGATCAGAGAACTGGTGGAATAGGCATCCAGCTCCCGGAACGAAAAATTCATGATGTTTTCATATTCGGCCTTGCGCAGATTCTTGGCAAAACCGCTGCTGGCAATGGCGGCATACTTTCCACTTAGGGCACCTGCCAGCAAGGAAAGCATAGCGGCCAGAAACATGAACAATGCCGTCACCATGACCACATTCAGATTTCCTTTTTCAATTCCCTGATCGACCATGATCGACAACATAAAGGGAATAAAGACTTCCAATATAACTTCCAAAGCGACCCATAAAGGAGCTGCTAAAGAGGCTTTCTTATATTCTTTGACTTCATTTAACAAGGTTTTTAACATGGATTTCCTCCTCTCTGAGATTTTCGTAAATATGATCCAGCAGTTTAAATAATTCGTCTTGCTGCTGCTGGTTCAGACCTTTGAGCATGACGGTATCCATTTTGTCAATATGTTGAAAGATGGTGTGATCCAACGCCTTCGTTTTCGGTGTCAGGGCCACATACCGGATGCGTTTGTCCTGATCGGAAGGGATGCGTTCCACATACCCCTTTTGTTCCAGACGATCTAACAGACCCGTGACCGTAGGATTGGAAATGCAGAGGCATTCCTGCAGATCTTTCTGACACATGGGACGGTTCTGGTTGCTATAGAGGACCCGGATGATGTCAAATTGACTGTAAGTAAGATCGTATTCTTTAAGAAGGGAATCCATTGTATGGTTTAACCCATAATGAATATTCTTTATATAATAACCAATGGGATGTTCTCTTTGTTTCATGATAGTTATCCTCCCTTAAAATATAGGCTGCTATATATTAACGCTATGTTTAAGGGCTGTCAATGGAAAAGCTCAGACATTTATGATACACTATGGTATACTTTGATAGAGAGATGGGAGCCTTCATGTATAGAAATGGATTGAAACGGTTATTGGGTTTGTTGATGAGCATGTTGGGTATCATTGTATTATCCCCTGTGTATCTGGTCTTGATCCTTGCGATCAAAATGACATCCCCGGGGCCGATTTTTTTTAAACAAAAACGAGTGGGGATACACAAGACCCATTTTCAGATATTGAAATTTCGCAGCATGCGTATCGATACGCCAAAAGATATACCGACCCATATGCTGGAAAATCCGGATCAGTATATCACTTCCGTGGGTAAGTTTATGCGAAAAACATCATTGGATGAACTGCCGCAGCTGTTTAATATCGTCAAAGGGGATATGGCCGTGGTCGGTCCCCGACCGGCTTTATGGAATCAATATGATCTGATAGCCGAAAGAGATAAGTATGGTGCTAATGATGTACTGCCTGGATTAACAGGGTGGGCCCAGGTCAACGGCCGGGATGAATTGGAAATCGATGTTAAAGCTAAGTATGACGGTGAGTATGTGAAACGCCTGAGCTTTTTGTTCGACTGCCGCTGCTTTCTGATGACGATTGCTTCTGTGCTGAAACACGATGGCGTTGTGGAAGGCGGCACCGGGCAGATGCATAAAGGAGATAACACATGAAGCGGGTATTGATTACCGGAAAAAACAGTTATCTTGGTACCCATGTCAAAGAAAGACTGGAAAGAACGCCGGACCGCTACCAAGTGGAAGAGCTGGATCTGAAGGATGGATGCTGGAGGGAAAAGGACTTTTCTGGCTATGACTGCATTTATCATGTCGCAGGGCTGGCGCATTCGACACCAAAAGACAGTGAAAAGGATCTGTATTATCAAGTCAATACGGAGCTGGCTTACCAAGTCGCCAAAAAAGCATGTGAGCAGGGAGTATCCCAGTTTATCTTTATGAGCTCTATTATTATATATGGAAAAGGGAGCATGGGCACCTGCCGGATCATCACCAAAGAAACACCGGTACACCCGGATAATTTTTATGGCAATAGTAAATGGCAGGCAGAGAAAAAGCTGAATACCTTAAAAAGAGATGGCTTTCGTCTAGTGATCTTGCGACCGCCGATGATCTATGGAAAAGGGTCAAAGGGAAACTATACCATGCTGTCTTCTTTTGCTCAGAAGACCCCAATTTTTCCAAACCTTGAGAATCAAAGAAGCATTTGTTACGTGGAAAACCTGGCTGCGTTTGTGCAATGTGCTATAGATCATAATCTGGAAGGGGTCTATTTTCCGCAGAACAAAGAATATGTCAGTACTAAAGAATTGGTCAGTCAGATTGCGTCTGTCCATCATCGCAAGGTAATCTTTGTCGGCTTATTTAATCCGCTTCTGAGAGCATTAAAAGGATTCCCGATGGTTTATAAAGCGTTTGGCAATCTGGTTATTGATCCGAGTTTATCCACCTATGATTTCGATTATCAGGAAGTGGATCTGAAAACTTCAATTATCGCAACGGAGAGCAAAGGATGAAAGTGATGTTGATCTGTGCGTTCGATACATATTTTGACCGCGTACGGATGTTGTTGAAATATTATGAAATGAAGAAATGCGATGTAATGGTTGTTACATCGGATTTTTCACATCGCCATAAAGAACGCAGAAAGTATGAATGGGTAGATATTCATGTCAATGTACGCCCTTATACAAAGAATTTGTCTGTTGACCGTTTACGTTCTCATCAGGAATTTTCAAAAAAGGTGCAGACCATAGCGGAATTGAATCGGCCGGATCTGATCCATGCGCTGGTACCGCCCAATTCACTGGTGAAACAGCTGGCATTGTATAAAAAGAAGCACCATTCCACCAAACTTATTTTTGATGTCATCGATCTATGGCCGGAAACCATGCCTGTTTCCCATATCGAATGGCTGCCACCAATTCGGATGTGGCGTAAACAGAGAGAACAATATATAGACCGGGCGGATCTGATCTTTACCGAATGCGAATATTATCAGGAAGTACTGGATAAGAAATCGGATCCGAAGGTGAAAACACTATATTGGGCCAGGAAGGAAAAACCGGTCCCATACACTCAGACCAGCCGGGATGCCATTCATTATTGTTATTTGGGATCCATCAATAATATCATTGATACAGACTGTATTGCCAATGTATTAAAGGAAACCATGAAATACCGCAAGACGGTCCTGCATATCATCGGCAACGGTGAGATGAAAGACCGGTTGCTGCAAAAAGCGAAGGATACCGGTGCGGAGGTCATAGACCATAAGGAGCTGTATGATCCCTCTGCCAAACAGATGGTATTTGATCAATGCCATTATGGATTAAATATAATGAAACCGTCTGTGGTTGTCGGGCTGACGATGAAATCGCTGGATTACCTGTGTGCCGGCCTGCCGTTGATCAATACGATCGGCGGAGATACACAGGCATTATGCCGGCAATATGATATTGGCTGGAATCTGACGGATGAAAACTGCGCAGAAACGGTGAAAGCTATATGTCGGGAAAGTCTGGATGAGTGGCAGAAAAAACGCAACCAGGCCCAAGAAGTCTATCAGATGTATTTTACCGAAGCCAGCTTTTTTGCAACATTAGATAAGGCAGGTGTATGTGATGCTTAGTATCATTGTTATCTATAATATGGATGTGCAGACATGTGATGTCTATCAGGTATTAAAGAGACAGCCGGATATAGATGTCATAGTATGTGATAATAGTACGGAACCAACCTCTAACCGTGAGGTCGTAGAAGCAGATGGTGGAACCTACATTTTCATGGATGGCAATCATGGATTATCAAAAGCTTATAATGCCGCTTTGGATCAAATGATCATGGATCCACAGGACTATGTTATCTTGTTTGATCAGGATACCATCGTCAATGATGATTACTTCCAATGTGTGCGTCACAGTATTCAGACAAGACAGGATATTTATTTTCCGACCGTAAAAACTAAACAGCAGATCTTATCCCCAGCGGTAATTGCCGATGGCATCGTTTCTGCTCTTGACAGGGAAGAACATGTCCCTATTGAGAAAATGACTGCCATCAACAGTGGAATGGTTATCCGCACAGGACTTTTTGAAGATTATCGTTATCCGGAATCACTGTTCCTGGACTATGTAGATCATGCCTTTATTGTCCGGATGAAACAAAGAAATTGTTCCATGGTATGGATGCCGGTCACGATTACACAACCATTTTCAGCCGAAGCCAAAGATAAAGAGCAGGCCAGAAAACGTTTTGCGATCTTTAAAAAGGATAGTGAGGTTTTTTACCGGGATATCATTCCTCACAAAAGAGCCTGTATATTTGTAGTCAATAAGCGAAAATTACGGTTGCTTCTGCAATACAAAGATATAAGAATAGTAAAGTGGTGATTTGATGAATATATCCGTAGCCATGGCTGTCTATAACGGCCAGAAGTATCTAAAAGAACAAATAGAATCGATTCTGCACACATTGCAGGATCACGATGAGCTGATCATCTCCGTCGATCCGGGAACCGATGACAGTGAAGCTATCATCCAAAACTTTCCGGATCCTAGGATCCATAAGATCCAGGGACCCGGAAAGGGAGCGACGGCTAATTTTGAGAACGCTATCCAGCACTGTCAGAATGAAATCATCTTTTTATCGGATCAGGATGATATCTGGATGCCGGAGAAACGGAAAAAAGTGCTCGCTGCCTTTGATCCGGAAACGATGGTTGTCTTGCATGATGCCATTGTGGTGGATGATCAGATGCATTGCATCTATCCTTCCTTCTTTGAGCACAGGGGCTGTCGCTTGGGAATTCCACAAAACATTTTAAAGAATTCCTATATAGGCTGCTGTATGGCATTCCGAAAGGAAATGGTTCCAGTCATCACACCGTTTCCAAAGAATTTACCGATGCATGATCAATGGATCGGATTGTGTGGAGAAAAGCTAGGCCACAATAAACTGCTCCATGAGCCTTTGCTCATCTATCGGCGTCATGAAGAGAATGCCTCCCAGATGGAACATGCAGATATAGTGCAGATGATCCAGTGGCGTTTTCATATCATCAAATATTTGAAAAAGATCCAATAGAGCTCTCCAGCTGTCACGCACAGAGCTGCGGGCAGCTTTTTGAATGTCCAAAAATTTGTCCACTGTAGAATCAGTCTATTAGAAATGATAGAATAAATATACATAATGTTCGTCATTATTAAATATAAAATTTATTATTTTATAACTATATAGTATATATATAGTTAAATAGAAAATAGTATATATAGTTAAATAGAAAGAGAAAAACATGTCGAGATTTTCAGAGATTTTGAGTCATTTTATATTTGATAAACAAATTCGAATTCCGGATATGGCCGTTTATTGTAACATGAACCGTTCTACTTTATATAAGGTGATAAACGGAAAACGATCGGCAAGTTCTTTGGCACAAGTCAAAACCATGGCACAGTACTTGCACATGACGCCGGATGAAACTGCTAAACTGCTTGAGGCATACCAGATTACAAGGCTAGGAGAAAAAGCCTATTACCGAATGAAAAGCGTTGATTCTTTTTTGCGTGGGTTTTCTGTTGTTTCGAAAAATACGTTTAACTGGAATGGTGTAATGCCTTTCAATCAGAACGGGCCTGTCATTGAGAATCTGAATAGTCAGTATGCGATCATACAGGTCGTGGAAAAAATTCTGAAACATGAAAAAAATAAAGAGAAAGGAAAAGTCTATTTGAATATTCAGCCGGACACGGCTCCCTATGTCTTTGATATACTGTTAAATACAGAACGACTGGAGAGCCAGACGAAACTGGAAATAGAACATATTCTGTATTTACATGGAGATGGAAGGCTGAATGATAGGAACGAAGATTTGAATATCACCTATTTGCAGTCGGTTCTGCCGCTATTTCTACATAATCATTATATTGACTATAGACCATATTATTATTATGAGAAGATTCCGGATTCGGATATTCATGCGGCTTTTTTTGGCTTTGTGTTGTTTACAGAAGACTATTTACTGGTGATGGACGAAACAGGCAGTAAAGGTCTTATGATAAAAGATGCTGAGACGATTCAAATATGTATAGAAAAATTCGAAGAAAAAAAACGGTTTACACGACCGATGGTGGAAATGGCCGATAACTGGCAGATCCTGGATCCGGATATTGCCTGCAGAGAATATGAAATTTACTATCGGGTCGACCCGTTTCTGCTTCCTCATATGTCTGAGCAGATCATGAAAAAATATATTTTGGATTCTATGGACAATCAAAGTGGTTTTTTACAGAGGTACAGAAAATACAAACAAAATTATTTTCATCGGCAGACAGAACAGATCCTGTATTGTTCACTTAATGGAATCCGACGGGTGCTTGACAAAGATGCACAGTTCTTTTCTTCGATCCTGAAACCTTTGAGTCAGGAAGACAGACTCCACATTATGCGGAGATTTTATGAATATTGCCGAACGAATGAAACAGCAGATCTTCGTATCCTGAAGGAAAACACAAACACCGATTTTTTTAGGGGCGGGGGTTATTATCTATATGATCCAAATCATTTGTTTTTTGTTTATGATATTGGCAATGAGCATATGGTCGTGGAAATCAAAAACGAAAGCCTGCAGGAAAGTTTTCAATATTATTTTCTGCACTTAACCGAAGATGCATACTATGCCAAGGAAGAAGGACTTGACCTTTTGTATCAGGAACTGCAGAAGCATACAAAATAGAACGAGGCTCTTGTGTTTTAGAAAGGAATCATGGTATTTTAGCATTGGCAGGTGATTATTTTGAAAACAAA
>DGUK01000099.1:3710-4173 GCA_002394635.1 Faecalitalea sp. UBA4312 | reverse complement strand
GAAGTAGAAGAAGATGGTTCCGTTAAAAATGCAACCTGGTATTCATTAAATGACGGAAGGCTGGAGAAAGTCGACTCATACGAGGCAAAAGAAGAAGACGAAGAATCTGATGAAGATGCAGAGGATCTCTTCAGTAAATATGAAAGTAAATATGAACATCAGATGATCAATGGTACAACCATCGAATAATCCTTGTTTTGAAAGCAGGTTTCCATGCCTGCTTTTTCTATGCGTAAGAAACGGTTAATGATATGATGGATTAAGAAATGAGGGAAAATATGATGTTTACAGTGCGTCAGATACAACCGGAGGATGATCCTATCATTGAGAATATCATTCGTCAATGCCTGATCGAATACGGAGGTAACCATGAAGGAACAGCGTGGGAAGATCCGGATCTGGGACGGTTTTCGCAGATTTATAACAAACCCGGACAGGCGTACTGGGTAGCAGAGGATGAAAA
>DGUK01000099.1:452-3594 GCA_002394635.1 Faecalitalea sp. UBA4312 | reverse complement strand
ACCTGTGAACTGCAAAAGATGTACTGCGTCCCTGCAATACGATCCAAAGGAGTCGCTTCCAAACTGTTAGACACTGCTTTATCCTACGCCCGAACCTATTATGATCAATGTTATCTGGAAACGTTGGATACGATGGTGGAAGCACAGCGGTTTTATGAAAAACACGGATTTAACAGGATTTCATACGCCATGGGAAATACAAGCCATTTTTCCTGTGATGTCCGCTATCTGATACAATTATAGTGAAGAAAAGGTGGATGGAAAATGATCAGAAAATTGATACAAGCTTTATTGATAGGCAATATTTGGTTAGGTGGTATGATGCCGGAAAAAGAGATGCCGTCGAAAGATCCTGCGGTGGATTACTTGGTTCTTGTAAACCGAACTCATAAACTGCCAGATGGCTGGGAAGAGCAAATAGAACTTGTGGAAGCGGAAAATATTTATGGAGAAACGTTTCTTTTGGAAAAGGAAACATTCGAACATTTTGTTGAGCTGCGACAAGCTGTGTTGGAAAAAGGGTTGGATATTGAACTGGAAAGTACCTATCGTACGGTAGAAGAACAGCAGACGATCTGGGATGAATGGACCGAATTGCTTGGAAAAGATTATGTCGAAGCATATGTGGCGGTACCCGGGTATTCTGAACATCATACGGGTCTAGCTATCGATGTCTGTCTGGATATAGACGGGCAGCGCTTCAACATGAATGATCAGCTGCTGACCATGACAGAGCAGTTTGAAATTATGAATGAAGAACTGGCAGAGAACGGTTTTATCTTACGGTTTCCAAAAGAAAAAGAAGAGATTACGGGATACCATTATGAACCTTGGCATATACGCTATGTAGGCAAAGAAGCAGCAATAGAGATGGACAAACAGGATCTGACATTGGAAGAATACCTGGATGAAGTCGAAGAAAGAGATTAGAGGTATAGAACGGGAAACAAGAGATCCGGTGGAATGATCAAAAAGATAAGGAGGAAGTATTTCCTTTTATGATTCAGCGAGTGCCAAGTCCCTATGGCGGGGCATGGATATTTATCAACAAAAGAAAGTGCTCTTTTGTCATGGTCTAGGCAAAGGAGAATAGGAAGGACAAGTCAAAGGAAGCCAGGGGGAAACCTATGATGTGCATATCATCTTGAAGAAACCCAAAACCTCCACGTGTACATGTCCATTTGCACATGAACGATTTGTGGTTTGTAAACATATGGTTGGGTTGTATTTTACTGCGTTTCCCGAGGAAGTAGACCATCTGCTGGAGGAAGCGAAAAGAGAAGAGCAGCGACAAGAAAAAGAATATCAACAACATTTGAAAGAAATCCGAAGCTATGTGAACAGCCTGAAAAAAGCGGAGCTGCAACAACAGCTGTATGAAGCGTTGATGGAGCTGGAACAGCGAGATACATATTGGTAAATCACACTGGATCCGGATTTAGTATGGCCATGTTGACAGAATGTGATATGATGAATTTGGACTAAAAAGAAATGGTTGGTGATACTTTATGAATATAGCTGTATATTGCGGAGCTGCTATAGGGGATCGGCCTGTATATATGGAGATGGCTCGGAAACTGGGATTATGGATCGGAAGCCATGGACATGATCTGGTATACGGTGCAGGCAGACGAGGTCTGATGGGAGCTGTAGCAGATGGAGTTCTGGAAACCGGTGGAAAGGTATACGGAGTCATTCCTGAATTTTTATGTAAAATGGAAAGTAAACACGATGGCTTAACAGAAACCGAAGTGGTAAAGACCATGTCAGTACGGAAACAGCTGATGATTGATAAATCCGATGCGTTTGTTGCCTTACCGGGAGGACCGGGAACGTTAGAAGAAATCGTGGAAATTATATCCCTGGTTCGTTTGGACCAGACAAAAAAACCATGTATTGTATATAATCTGAACGGATTTTATGATCCATTGAAAAATATGTATCAGATGATGGCTGATCGGCAGTTTGTTCAACAAGAATTTCTCGATCGGATCATATATCCGACAGATTTGGAACAGGTCTTCACATTACTTAGTAAACAGAGTCGAAAAAAATAAGAAAAACTTGATTGTCAACAAAAATGATTTCATGTAAAATGGGTTCGTAGAGATTTTGGAGGTCTTGCTTATGGTCTTAAGAAGATTAACAAATGTAAATGTAGTGAACTCTATAGCGTGCCTAATATAGGTGCGCTTTTTTTGCGTAAGAAAGGAAGAAAACTCATGGAGAATAAACGAGTATTAATTGTGATGGGGTCGCGTTCAGACATGCCTGCCATGGAAGGCTGTATGCAGCAGCTGGATGAATTCGGGATCGGGTATACCGTGCGCGTATTAAGTGCACATCGTACACCAAATGCTGTATTACAGGTGTCGCAGGAAGCCAAAAACAATGGAATTCAGGTCATTATCGCAGCAGCGGGAGGGGCTGCTCATCTGGCTGGTGTTATTGCCAGTTCTACGCCGCTGCCGGTCATTGGGATTCCGATCCAGACTTCGGCTTTAGGGGGTATGGATTCCTTGTTATCCACGGTTCAGATGCCTTCTGGCGTCCCTGTGGCTACAGTGGCCATCGGCAAAGCCGGACCGAAGAACGCAGCTATTCTTGCTACACAGATCATTGGAGTAGCTGATCCGGAAGTACAGAAGAAGATCGAAGACTTCAAGGCCGCACAGGCTGAAAAAGTATTAGCCGATTCAGTGGTTGAGTAAGGAGACATTTGTATGGATACTAGATTTTTTGTACAGAAGAAGGAATCGTTTCGTACCGAAGGAAGATCCCTGCAGAATGAATTGAAGCAGCAGCTGGGACTGGCAAAGGATTTTAGTCTGAAACGTTATAACATCTATGACGTATTCAATGCGGATGCATCGGATATCGAATTGTTGAAGATGGCAGTCTGCAGTGAAGTGGTAACCGATACCGTTTATGATTCCGTGGATGTAGATGGAAAAGACTATCTGGCATATGAATATCTGCCGGGACAATATGACCAAAGAGCAGACAGCGCTATGCAGTGTCTGATGCTTCTGAATAACAAGCAGACAGTCCGGATCCATTCCGGTACTTTGTTGGTATTTGAGAATGTGGAAGCCGGTCAGCTTCCGGCCATTGAAAAATATCTGATCAACCCGGTCGAAGC
>DGUK01000099.1:0-304 GCA_002394635.1 Faecalitalea sp. UBA4312 | reverse complement strand
AAAAGGAATTAGAAGAGATCCGCAACCAGCTGGGACTGGCGATGTCACAGGATGATATCGAATTTGTGCAGACGTATTTTGCAGATACGGAAAAAAGAGATCCTACATTGACGGAGATCCGGGTTCTGGATACCTATTGGTCCGATCATTGCCGTCATACAACATTTGAAACCGTATTGGAAAATGTGGATTTTAAGCTGGATACATTAAAAGAACAGCTGCAGAAATCGTATGAAAAGTATTTAGGTCTGCGTCAAGAGGTTCACGGCAACCGCAAAGAGCGTACTTTGATGGATATGGCGAC
>DGUK01000066.1 GCA_002394635.1 Faecalitalea sp. UBA4312 | reverse complement strand
TTCGGATACATGGTTGTCATCCTATATATATAATAAAGAATTGTCAGAATCCCCACAAAACAAATCAAGACCTTGGCTCCCTTAAACATCTTTTTTGTACAGATCCAATACAAAACAAGACCCGCTATGACAGGCACCCATAGAAATACCATCGCATTCTCTTGGAAAGCTTTCTCAAACTGAAACGTTCCTAGATAGATAGCCGCATGGACCATACCACAACCCGGACAAGGAAATCCGGTCGTAATCTGGACCGGACAGATGCGCCCGAATAACAAACGGGTCACAATGATATATCCGATCATAACCAGTAAAAATGCTCGATACTCTCGAATCAGATGCAGTATTTGTTTCATCATCTTCTATCCTTGGAAATATTACGCATGGACAGCCCACACAGCACAAGCAATAACAAGCCCATGACCAAAAGGATCATCCAATCTTTCAACAGATGCGATACAGTTGCTTCAAAAAAGTCTTCTGCTTCGTGTTCCAGCATAGGAAAATCTGCCTGCATCCGCAGATCCAGATCATTTAAATGCGCAATGCTCCCCAGTGCTTCCACAGACCAGCGGCTCATCGTCAAATAGGAGATCTTTTCTCCGATTCCTTCCAGTTTAAAGAGAATGCCGGAAAATAGCAGCTGTACGATCAACACAAAAGGAGCCACTGTCATCGCTTTATCTCCGCTCTTGGCGATCGAGGAGATCAACAACCCAAAGGACATGGCTGCCAGGATCGTAATCCATACCGTTAAGAAGATCTCAAAATGGAACGGATCCATCAATAAACCTTCTTTGTCGGCATCCGTCAGAAACAGAAAGCAGAAACTCAACAAAAATGCCTGGACCAACCCCAATACAGACTGTACGGTTACTTTGGATAATATGTAATTTGATAATTTCATATTTCCCATGTATTCTCTTTTAACAATCACTCTTTCCTTGCAGATTTCCTGAATGGAATTAAATAAACCGATCCAAATAGCTGAACAAACCAGAGAGAATAAAATGGATTTGGTGCTTTCATAAATGGTAAAAATGTCATCATCCGCCACAATTTTCAGCAATATGGCAATCAATACCGGTTGTGCCAGAAGGATGGCCAGTCTTTGTGGATCACGTACCATCAATTCAAAATACCGCTGTGTTAATATCAGATACTGACGTACCCCTGTTTTTTCCTTCTGGTAGTTGATATGACCGTTTCCATTCTGGGTCTGCGGATCGTTTCGTGTAAGGCGATATTTATTTTCCCAATAATCCGGATCTTCTGCCATCAGATTGTATACATTGACCAGATCATCGGTTTCAAAAAACTGCAGAGCTTCTCTCATATTTCCACAAAAGCTCAATCGTCCTTTGGGATTCATAAAGATGATCTTATCGCATAAATGGAGGTTTAACGTTGTATGTGTAACCATGATAACCGTTTTATTCTGCCCTTTTGCCAAGCTCTGTAATGTCATCATTAAATTTCTTTCCGTACCTGGATCCAGCCCCGATGTCGGTTCATCCAGAAAAAACAGCTTCGGATCTGCCAGCAATTCAACGGCAATACTGGCTCTTTTTTTCTGTCCTCCGGAAAGCTTACGAATAAATGTATCCTGGTGGTTTTGCAGATCCACCATCTGTAACACCTTGTCGATGCGCTCATCGATTTCCTGCTGGCTCATATCCTTCGGCATCTTCAGCCTGCCGGTATATTCCAGCATACGACGCAAAGACAGATTATCATAGATAATATCCTGTTGCGGCACATAGCCGATCATATTTTTAAATACCTGGAAATGCGAAACCAGATCTACCCCATTGCAGAAGACATGCCCGTCAAATTCCGGTTCAAATCCACTGATTGCGTTCATTAGCGTTGTTTTTCCGGCACCTGAGCCTCCGACAATCGCCACAAATTCATTACTGCCGATATCCAGGCTGACATCGGTCAGAATTTGTTTGGTACCTCCTTTGGTTCCCACGGTCTTTGTGATATGGGATACAGATAAAGAGAGACCTTCCGCAACCTCTTTATAGAATAAGCTTCCCTTGGAGAAGATCAGCTGGTAATTCAGTATACCGATAATGTCCTTTTCCCGCAGGACCCTGTCTTTTTCAACATTTTGTCCATTCAACAGCAGACCGTTGATTGCCCGGGTCGTATGCAGAATATACTGATTGCCGTCATGGGATATCTGTGCATGGATGCGTGACACCCCTGGATGGTTCAATACGATGGAACACTCCCGGGAACGGCCAATTGTCGTAGAAGGCGCTTGCAGGGACACTTCCTTCCATTTGGAATTTCCTTCCAGGTTGTGTCCGATTAGAATGACCACCATCTGACGAGCGTTATTCGGATTGCCAATGCGTAATATGGCATGCTCTGCCAATACAGTCACTTCATTTTGTTTGTTTAAATGGATACGTTTTCCGTATTGTTCAATAAACGTACCATTGCTGGTATTGGTATTCCGATAATACAATTGATTATTCTGTTCAAAGAACTCACCGTGATAGCGTGCTACGAAATTATCTTCGATCACTACATCTGCCATCTGTTCATTCCGTCCGATCACCACAGTGGGTTTGCCGGTTTCCAACAAAACCACTTCATGCAGCTGGTTCTTTGAATTAATAATCGTCAACATTCGATTCTTCATAATCATCCCTGTTCGTTATCAACGAAGGCGGAAACCACAGTTGCCGCAGAAAAAATCCTCCGGATTATGTTTGGTTCCGCATTCCGGACAGAACTGAGCGACCGGCATAGAAGGTACGATCGGATCGGCAATCTTGGAAAGATCCTCCAGCTTTTTCGGACGCTGTGCCTCAAAATAGGCATCGATTTCGTCTTCGATCTTTGTCTGGATCGGATCGGGTGCCCCCACTTCCGTTTCGTCCATTTTCACTTCATGGCTTGTCTGCCCGATCAGCCGGGTGATCCGATCAAAATACGGTAGCAATTCCGGAGTCGGATCTTCATACCTTCCTTCGTAAAAGGCTTTTCCCAGCTCCATATATGCACGCTCAAGCGATCCATAGCCACTTTGATCCTCTGTTTTTGATGCCGTTTTCAGTTGCGTTTCTTCTTCTACATTCACCAATACAGTTTCATCATTTGAACTCATTGTTGTCCCTCCTTTATACCAGTTGAAACAGAGATCGTTCTGTTTCTATATATATTATTGTTCCTCTGGGAACATGATACTGTTTTCCTTTTCCTAATGGCTGCCCCGACTCCAGGAATACCGTTTTGTTTGCGAATGGTTCAATACAGTATTCTTCTTTTTCCTTATTATAAAAGATACCCGCTGTCGGTTGTTCTACCTTGTATTGCGAAAAAGCCAGATCTTCTTCTTTATAAAAGAAAACCTCTTCTTTATCTTTACATGGATATACCATGTCCTTCAAAGAACCCAAACCAAGAAGTGCTCCTTCGAACTCTCTCGGCGTGCTCATATCTGCATTTGTTATTTCTTCTTTCAACACAAATTCAAAATTTGCACGAACTGACAAACGGAATCGTGTTCCGTCTTCCAGTTTATAAGGTTCGGTAATCGCCTGGTTATTGACATAGGTGTGATTCTTCGAATCTTTATCAATCAGATAAAAACCATCCTCTCTTTTTTCAATACAGGCATGTTCCCGAGAAACCGTCGAATCATCGACGATCCAATAGTCCTGCCCTATGGCTTTTCCCATTGTGTAAGTTTCTTTCTCGATCTTTACATAGCCCCCATACGATCCTTGTGTAATATACGCATGGACAACGGTCGGTTGTTTCTCTTTAAGGATCGGCTGTACATATGTGCAGTCTACCGGGGAAGGATCCGTCGATTGCGCTGATCGTTCCGGTATTTGTATCTCTTGTACCGGTTTCCAGTTTTCAAATGATTTCATGATCTTTGTCTCTTTCTATATTAATTATTGCTAATTCATATTATACGTTCTTCTATTTTACGTGACAAGAAAGATTCCCTAAACGAAAAAAAGGAAACCTTTGGTTTCCTAATTGTCTTTCTGTTGTAACGCCATCTGATACAGTTGGTTCTTGGATACGTTGTATTCTTTGGATACTTGTGCTGCAGCATCCTTCAAACGCATCGTTTCAGCATATTTCAGCACCTTTTGTGCCAGTTGATCCATATCCGGATCTTCCTTCTTAACGGCCCCTTCAATGACTATGACCATTTCCCCTTTGCAGGAAGCGGCTACCTCCAGAATTTCCGAAACAGTTCCCCGCAGATATTCTTCGTGCACCTTGGTCAGCTCCCGGGCCAAGCACATATTCCGATCTCCCAACACCTCCAGGATATCCTTCAGTGTTGCTTCAATTCGGTGCGGAGCTTCATAGAAGATCATAGTAAACGGAATCGTTGCCAACCGTTCCAGTTCCTTTTTTCGATGAGAGGATTTGTGATCCAAAAAACCATAGAATACATAATGATGGCAATCCAGACCACTGGCCACCAGTGCGTTCAATGCCGCATTCGCTCCGGATACTGATACAACCGGATAGCCCTGTTCCAGGATCCGACGTACTAAATTCTGCCCGGGATCAGAAATCAAAGGATAACCGGCATCGGATACAACTGCCAGTGACTGCCCTTGTGCCAAACGATCTGTAATCTGCTGGATGCTTTGGGCCTGATTGTGCTCGTGGTGTGAAATCAACGGTGTATGGATTCCGTACATCTGTAACAATGTGCGTGTGTTGCGCGTATCCTCCGCCGCAATACAATCCACACTTTCCAATATTTTTAACGCTCTTTCCGTCATTTCCTGGCGATTTCCGATCGGTGTCGGTACCAGGTATAAGGTCGGTCTGTGCGATTCAAAGCTTTTTTGTCTATTCATCATCAAGCTTCCGGTCCGGCCAAAGCGTTTTAAACGGAACAAACAAGATCTCCTCTTTGTTCTCGAGCTTTGCCTCCTCCTGAATAACATTCATGCTGGTAATCTTATATCGTTTTCCTTCATAAGTAATCTGGGAATTAATTTTTGGCAGGCCTTCCCGTAATCTGGTATATTCTTCATTTTCAAAACGAAGACAGCACATCAGCTTTCCACACTGGCCGCTCAGCTTGGCGATGTTCAATGCCAAAAGCTGGTTTTTGGCCATATTGATAGATACTGTCTGAAAATCGTTCAGGAAGCGGGAACAACACGTTTCCATCCCGCAGTTTCCCAGTCCTCCGATCATTTTGGCTTTGTTGCGGGGACCTACCTGACGCAGTTCGATCCGGCAATGCAGTTGACTGGCCAGATCTTTTAATAACTGACGGAAATCCACCCGTTGTTCGGATACATAGGTAAAGATGACCTTACTGCGATCCAGTGTATATTCACTGTTGATCAGATGCATATCCAAGCCCAGATTTTCCACACATTTACGGCAGACTGTCATAGCTTCTGCTGCTTTGGTTTTGTTTTCTTCTTTCTGAACCAGATCATATTCCGTGGCCAATCGGATCACCGGCTTGATATCGCCTTTGACCTTGGATGGATCAAATTCGATCGTTGGTGCACAGACCGTTCCGATTTCCTTGCCACGTATGGTTTCTACGACGACATTCTGTCCCTTTTTGTATTCTATATTGGATCCGAAACTGTATGATTTCGTTGATCCTTCAAATTGCACATATACTATTTTAGTATATGTCCCCTGTTCTTTCGTTTCATCCGTTTTCATCTATATCGACAACCTTTCGTATCTGATTGTATAAATGATCCAGGAACAATCCTAGATCCACTGGAATTCTTAAGATATCCAGCGCTTCTACAAGTAATAATTGTAACGAAACACGGGTGCTTAAATCAAGCGAAATGTTTCCCGACTTAACTATATCCAATAGCCATTCCACCCATAAGCGGACCCACTTTTTCTGCATCATCGAACTCTTAGGCACAAACACCTCTCTTTGCATATGAGAGATCATTTCCATTTCATTCCAATGCAATACATATTCTTTCACTGCGGATTGGATTTGTTCGAATTCACGAGTTTCCATCATTTCCTGGATCTGAGCCATCGTATATCCATTATTCAACAACATGGTTTGTATCGGATCATCTGTTTCCTGCAAAGAAGGACGAAAGCTGATGATCTGGCAGCGGGATTGGATCGTCGGCAGAATATTGGCTTTTTCGTTTGCCACCAGGATACCATATACCCCCTCGGTCGGCTCCTCAAGAAATTTTAACAAGCTGTTGGAGGCATCCGGGGTAGCCTGATCGTAATCCTCCAAAATGTATACACGGCGATTGGCTTGTTCTGCACTGGTTTGGTCAAAGAAGGCCTGCAGCTCCAAAATATCTTTCTTTTTGATCCGTTCCGTAATCACGATCTTTTTCTTTTTTTCTTCAAACGGATCCTTGATCGTCTTCTCATAGCCGATCGCATGATGATGAAAGAAATCGATGGATTCCTCTTTTTCAAAACGAATACAGCTGGTACATGTCTGACACGCAAAGCCATCCGCATCCGGATCTGTACATACCAAGCTTTGGGCAAACAACAAGGCGGTTTCTGCTTTCGGTGCGTTTTTTGCTCCACAAAACAGATACGCATGGGCAAATCGCTTTTTCAACAGTGCATTGGATAACACTTGATAAACTACCGGCTGCTGCTGTTTTAATAATTCTTTATTCATACTCTTCTATAACTATCTTTACAACATCGTAAGCCGCCTGTACAACGACATCCAATGCCGGCTCAGCATCAATGACCTGTATTCTTTCCGGATACATTTTAATCAATGCTTCATATCCTCGACGGACCTTCTGATGAAAACTGTCTTGTTCGAGATCCAGCCGGTTTTTGTCGCCACGGATGTTCATGCGTTTTTGTCCGGTTTCGATGCTGACCGCTAAAAACAACGTTTTTTGCGGCATATAACCATCGATCGCAAATTCATTGATCTTCCAGACATCCTCGATCCCCAGATCTCGGGCAACGCCTTGGTAAGCCAGGCTGGAATCCACATACCGGTCACAAAGAACGATCTTGCCGGCCTGTAACGCCGGAATAACGATTTCCTGCAAATGCTGGGACCGGCTGGCGGCATATAATAATGCTTCCGTACGGGCCGTCAATTCCTTGTTGTCCACATCCAGCAATATATTTCGAATGGTCTCGGCAATACGTGAACCTCCGGGCTCTCTGGTATAAATAACTTCATGCCCCTCTTGTTTTAAGCGCTTCAATACCTGCAGACACACCGTCGTTTTACCGGCTCCGTCATTTCCTTCAAATGTAATGAATACCCCTTTCCTCATAAGCTCCTCCAACTTTTAACAATTATAACAAATTTCCTTATTATCTTATAGAGCTCTCTGACACAAAAAAACCAAGGTGGGTGAGTCCTTGGCAAGGTGTGTGATGTTTAGTTTACTTTTTTTAGGATATTTACTAATGGTTCACCCTTTAAAATTTGTTGCTCCATCGTCTTTTTACAACAATCAAAACGATAGAAGGTTTTTCGGCAATTTTTGACATTTCCATACACTTTCCAGTAACCAATCAAAAGACATTCCTTATTGGGCGTGATGAATGCTTTGACGTCCTGGAGCGGATAGCCAAGAAATACACCGATTTCATGAGGAAACGTTGGTTCACAAAGCCTCTCCTGTAAATGAATCAGAGCATGTTCTATATCAAATACCTCATATCCGTAATCAGAGAGGAATTTTATAATGGAAGGTTCGGATAAGATATAAGATAATTTATGAGCGTTGTATACATACACCAGGAAGCTTTGACTGTTTTGTTCCAGAATACATATGTGATACCCAAAAGGAGAACATTGATCATTGAAATAACACATACATTCTTCTAGATTCGGGATCTGTGATTTATAGACCCGAAACAAACTTCCTGTTTTCATATGAGCCAGGGTACAAGCTCCGTGAATCACTAATTGATGTTGAAATACGATGCCGTTGACTGGCATTGCCTATTATAATACGTCTTTGATCGCTTCTACGTCCTGATCTGTACCGTCATTTTCCACTTTGTACAATACCGGTACATCATACGTTTCGGCAATAATGTCTCCTGCTTTACAGAAAGCTTCTCCGTAGTCCATGCTGCCACTTACGACAACACCGGTCAGATTCTGTGAGTTAGCCATCAGGAAAGTATCCACTTCCATCGGAACATCGCCGAATCCATCCGTATAAGTAAATAATACGAATTCTTCATCTACGGTTTCACTGCCGTCATCAATACGGATTGCGTCAAGTCCTAATTTTCCGATCAGAGCTTCAACGTTTCCTGTACGTGATGCATAAACATATTTCATTTGGTAATCCTCCTAGTTAGATATATCTAACTGACTATAAGTTAGCATAGTCTAACCTAAGAGTCAACTGTTTTGCTCTCACTTTTTTATTTTTTTTGTATTTTCCTTTTTTTAATATCCTGTTCGGCTTTGGATTTCCCTTTCCTTTTTATTGTTTTTTAATATCTTTTTATTATATTATATTTTTTATAGAGAGGTGTGTGTAATGGACAAGAACAAAGAGTTAATGCTGGGTAACAAAGCCGTTGCCCGCGGTCTATACGAAGCTGGTGTCTGCTTTATTTCCAGTTATCCGGGTACACCGAGTACGGAAATAACAGAAGAAGCCGCAAAATATGATGAAATTTATTGTGAATGGGCACCGAATGAAAAGGTAGCGATGGAATCTACTTTTGGTGCCAGTTTAGCCGGTCGCCGTGCTTTCTGCGCTCAGAAACACGTGGGTCTGAATGTAGCCGCCGATCCTCTGTATACCATGTCTTATACAGGCGTAAACGCCGGAATCGTTATCGGTGTGGCCGATGATGCTGGTATGCATTCTTCCCAAAACGAGCAGGACAGCCGTCATCATGCGATTGCCGCAAAAGTTCCGATGATCGAGCCTTCCAACTCGGAAGAAGCACTGGAATACACAAAACTGGCATATGAATTATCCGAACAATTTGATACGCCGGTACTGTTGAAGATGTGTACTCGTGTAGCACACTCACAGTCCCTTGTTACCAAAGGGGAACGAAATGTTCCTGTCAAGGACTATGAAAAGAATATCGCCAAATATGTCATGATGCCAGGAAACGCTCTACGTCGTCATCCGATCGTTGAACAACGTACGTTGGATCTGATCGACTATGCGGAAACATCTCCATTAAACCGTGTGGAAATGGGTGACACCAGAATGGGAATCATTACAGCGTCCACATCCTATCAATATGTCAAGGAAGTATTTGGTGATACCGTCAGTGTATTGAAACTGGGAATGACCAATCCTCTGCCCGTCAAGTTGATCAAGGATTTCGCCGAAAAGGTAGATAAGCTTGTCGTTGTGGAAGAGCTGGATCCAATCATCGAAAATCACGTAAAATCCCTGGGTCTGGAAGTATCCGGAAAAGATGTTCTTCCGATCCTGAACGAATTCTCCCAAAATCTGGTTGCCGAAGCGTTGGGTGAAAAACCACATGTCGGTAAATATAAATTGGAAGATGCTATTCCTCCGCGTCCACCGGTGATGTGTGCCGGATGCCCGCACCGCGGACTGTTCTACACATTGAAGAAAAATCGTTGTACGGTTTTGGGTGATATCGGCTGTTACACGCTGGGGGCTGTGGCTCCGTTAAACGCAATTGAAATGACCTTGTGTATGGGAGCTTCCATCGGTGCCACTCATGGATTCAACAAGATGCTCAAGGAAAAAAGCGAACATAATACAGTTGCGGTCATCGGTGACTCTACGTTTATGCATTCCGGAATGACCGGTTTAGCCAATGTGGCCTATAATCAGTCCAATTCCACGATCATTATCCTGGATAACTCCATTACCGGTATGACCGGTCATCAGCAGAACCCAACAACCGGATACAATATCAAAGGCGATCCGGCCGGAAAGATCAACCTGGAGGCATTGTGCCATGCCATGGGATTCGACCGCGTCCGCATCGTGGATCCGTATAATCTGACAGAATGTGATCAAGTATTAAAAGAGGAACTGGCCGCAGATGGTCCGTCGGTTATCATCTCACGCCGTCCATGCGCTTTATTAAAATATGTAAAACACAAAGCACCGTTAAAGGTGAATACCGATACATGTGTCGGCTGTAAAGCCTGTATGCAGATTGGTTGCCCGGCTATCTCTATCAAGGACAACAAAGCCCATGTGGATAATACATTATGTGTCGGCTGCGGTGTTTGTTCGCAGATGTGCCGTTTTGGTGCATTTGAATCAACCGCAAAGGAGGTCTGATGATGGAAACAAAGAATATTATGATCGTCGGTGTCGGCGGACAGGGTTCCCTGCTTGCCAGCAAGCTGCTAGGACATCTTCTATTATCCAATGGCTATGATGTAAAAGTATCCGAAGTACATGGTATGTCTCAGCGTGGAGGCAGTGTCGTAACCTATGTACGTTACGGAGATACGGTGTATTCTCCTGTTATCGACCATGGGGAAGCGGATTGTATCGTTTCCTTCGAGGCTCTAGAAGCTGCGCGCTGCATCTCCTTTTTGAAGGATGACGGCGTCATTGTGACCAATACGCAACAAATCGATCCGATGCCGGTAATTACCGGTGCTGCAAAGTATCCGGAAAACCTGATTGAAAAAATGAAAGCGACTGGGGCCAAAGTAGACGCCCTTGACTGCTTGAAACTAGCCGAAGAAGCCGGTTCTTCCAAAGCTGTCAACACTGTATTGTTAGGACGTTTATCTCACTACTTTGACTTTGATGATAAGACATGGTTTGCGTCGATGGAAGCTATTGTTCCACCAAAGTTTCTGGAACTGAACAAAAAAGCTTTTCTTCTCGGAAAAAACGCTTAAAATATAATTAAATATTTATATCTAATAAAGGAGGAAGCTTAGATATGGAAAGATACTACCAGCCTGATATTGAATGCGCTTCAAGAGAAACTATCAAAGCCATTCAAGATGAAAAACTTATCAAACAAGTCAAACACGTATGGGATAATGTACCCTACTATCGTAAAAAAATGGAAGAGAAAGGTGTCACTCCACAGGATATCCAATCTTCCGATGACCTCTATAAACTGCCATTTTTGTCAAAAGCCGACTTACGGAAAGCCTACCCGTATGGTCTGGTGGGAACCTCTTTAGACAACTGTGTCCGGATCCAATCCACTTCCGGCACAACCGGAAAACGTGTGGTTGCCTTTTATACGCAGGATGATATCGATCTTTGGGAAGATTGTTGTGCCCGGGCTATTACGGCTGCCGGTGGTACCAATGAGGATGTATGCCAGATATCCTATGGATATGGTCTGTTTACCGGTGGTCCGGGATTGAATGGTGGATCACATAAGGTCGGCTGTCTGACAATTCCGACAAGCTCCGGAAACACCAATCGTCAGATTATGTTTATCAAAGATCTGAATGCTACAATTCTGTGCTGTACACCAAGTTATGCTGCATTCCTTGGCGAACGTATGAAGGAAATGGGCTATGGTCCCGAGGATATTCCTTTAAAAGCCGGTATTTTCGGTGCGGAAGCATGGAGTGAGGAAATGCGTAAAGATATCGAAAATACGCTCGGTATCAAAGCGTATGATATCTATGGGCTAACAGAATTATCCGGCCCTGGTGTTGCGTTTGAATGCTCTGCACAGGATGGTATGCATATCAACGAAGACCATTTCCTGGCTGAAATCATCGATCCGGAAACACTGGAGGTTCTTCCGGAAGGATCTCAAGGTGAACTTGTATTTACTTCCTTGGATAAAGAGGCATTCCCTTTGTTACGTTATCGAACAAGAGATATCTGTACATTGACCCGTGAAAAATGTTCCTGTGGTCGTACACACATCCGTATGAGCAAGCCAAAAGGTCGTTCGGATGATATGCTGATCGTGCGCGGTGTTAACGTATTCCCTAGCCAGATCGAAACCGTTCTGTTGAACCAGGGATATCCTGCCAATTACCAGATAGTCGTGGGTCGTGTCAACAATACGGACACTTTGGATGTTCAGGTTGAAATGACACCGGAAATGTTCACGGACAATGTAGGTGAAATTGAAGATCGTCAGAAAGAATTAGTCAATGCGTTAAAGTCCATGTTAGGTATTAAAGCGAAGGTTTCTCTGGTTGCTCCGAAGACGATTGCCCGCAGCGAAGGAAAAGCCGTTCGCGTCATCGATAATAGAAAAATCTAATCGGAGGAAAAAACAATGAGTATTAAACAAATCTCTGTATTCCTGGAAAACAAACCGGGAAGACTTCAAAGAATGACCAGCGTTCTGGCTGCCCACAAAATCGATCTGCGTGCTCTGTCTTTAGCAGAAACCAAGGACTTCGGCATAGCCCGTATCATCGTATCGGACGTTATGGACGCAGTCACTGTATTAAAAGATGCAGATTTCATCGCCAGTCTGACTCCGGTGCTGGCCGTTGAAATACCGGATGAAACCGGCGGTCTGGACAAACTTTTGAAAATTTTCGCAGAAGCCGGTGTTAACATCGAATACATGTATGCGTTTTTAGGAAAATCCGACGGAAATGCTTATATGATCTTCCGTATCTCGGATACTAAAAATGCTGAAGCTAAATTGACTGCACACGGCTTAAAGATGTTAACACAGGAAGATATCGAAAGCTTATAAACAAAGAGAGCATATCACAGCGGATGTGCTCTCTTTTTTTACATTTTCTTTACATACTTATCATCTGTATTTCATTTTCTATATATATACTGCAGCCATGAAGACACTTCAAAATTTAGAGAATATACTGCTTTTTTTAGGAATCAACAAAGAAGACAGAAACATACATGTTGAAATTCCCGAGGAGCCTGATGACCTATCCGTCACCGGTTTTCAAAACATACTCCACAAATCACTCTATGATGACTAATATCAGTCTTCTGCAAAGGACGTTTTCAGTTTTTGTAGAAATCTTTCTGCAATCGGCGTAAATGCCTGATATCGATTCCAAGCCAGGTACAGACTACTTTTCAGCGCCGGTGATAAAGGAACAAAAACAAGTCCACTATCTATGGAAACATCAATCAAATGATCAAAAGTCAATAAATAGCCAAGTCCCTCCCTGGCAAATACGGATCCGTTATAGGATAGACGGAACGATCCCTCCAGATTCAATTGAGAAAAATGGCTCTTCGCCCACGTTTTAATATCGGCTTCCCATGCCTGGTCTGAACAGAATAACGGAAGCCCTATCAGGTCCTCCACACTTATGGAATCTCTCTCGGCCAGAGGATCATCTGTTCGCATCACAACACCCCATACATCCTTTTCCGGGAACGAAATGTACTCATATTTTCGACTATCTGGCAGTTCCGCCAATACTAAAAAATCCAGCAGCCCTTTATCCAGCTTATCTGCAATTTGTTCTGTATCGCCGCTGGTAATATGATAATGAAGGTTTGGATACTGCTTTTTGAAATCCCGGATGACCCTCGCCAAATATTTGATCTGATGCGATTCTGCCATTCCTAGATACAATTCACCACCGGTAATATCATCCAGCGAAATAAATTCCTTTTCAATTTTATCCGCCATCGATACTAGATCCTCTGCCCGCTTTCGAAGCAATACGCCTTCATCCGTTAGAGAAATACGAAAGCTGTGTCTGGTAAACAGCTTTTTCCCTAATTCCAGTTCCAATGCCTTTAGCTGCTTGGATAACGTAGGTTGTGTCACATGCAGGATTTCTGCTGCTCTTGTCATATTTTCTTCCCTGGCTACAGCCAGAAAATATCGAAGTGTTCTTATTTCCATATCCACCCTCCTGTTATTCCTTTTTAGAATATCATACTATTCGTTATAACCATTAGCAAATAATGGAACAAGGTTTTATACTGAAACTAATGATGGGAGGAAGTTATGGACCTAGAACAAGTTGAAATCTGTCTGACCGATGCGGGATGCAGTAAAGAAATAATTTCTCCTATTGTACAAATGTGTCGGGCACAAGATCTGTCTGCGGCCTTAAAAATGATGAAACACGATCGCTGCCGACTGATAGATGAATGGCATGAAAGTGCCAGAAAAGTCGATTGTATCGATTATTTGATCCGACAAACAGAAAAAGAAATAAATGGAGGAAAGAAACAATGATGAAAACCGAAGCATTGAATTTGACACAAGAGTGGGATAAAACGTTTAAAAAAAGTGAAAAAGTAGATCATGAAAAAGTCACTTTTATCACTCGGTATGGCATTACATTGGCAGCCGATCTATATGTACCAAAGCAAGCTGAAGGCAAATTACCAGCCATTGCGGTATGTGGTCCGTTTGGAGCTGTAAAGGAACAATGTTCTGGACTTTATGCCCAGATTATGGCTGAAAGAGGCTTTTTAACCTTGGCTTTTGATCCATCCTTCTGCGGTGAAAGTGGTGGACAACCTCGTTATATGGCTTCTCCGGATATCAACACCGAAGACTTTATGGCGGCTGTCGATTTCCTTTCCTTACATGAAAAGGTCGATCCGGATAAAATCGGCATTATCGGTATTTGCGGATGGGGCGGCATGGCCGTCAACACCGCCGCTCTGGACACTCGCATAAAAGCTACGGTCGCAACCACTATGTATGATATGACCCGTGTAAATGCCAAAGGCTATTTTGATTCTGAAGACAGTCCTCAGGCTCGTTATGATAAAAAAACTGCCATGTGTGCCCAGCGTTTGGAAGACTATAAAAAAGGTGAGTACACATTAGGTGGTGGGGTTGTGGATCCTTTACCGGAAGATGCCCCGTTCTTTGTTAAGGACTACTATGATTACTACAAGACAGATCGTGGTTATCATGCCCGTTCACTAAACTCTAACGGCGGATGGAACGTGATCGGATGCCAGTCTTTTATCAATCAGCCGATCTTACAATATTCCAATGAGATCCGCAGTGCTGTTCTTCTGATCCACGGCGACAAAGCACATTCCTGCTATTTCAGCAAGGACGCTTTTGAAGCAATGACCAAAGACAATCCGTATTCAGATAATAAAGAGCTGATGATCATTCCGGGTGCCGTACATACAGATTTGTACGACCAGACCGATATTATCCCTTTTGATAAGATTCAAAGCTTCTTTGAAGAAAATCTGTAAAATGAAACGAACCACAATAAGAAGATCAGCCATATGGCTGGTCTTCCTTCTCTTACTATATTGGGGATGTTCCCCGACTGCCACCAAGGAGGTTTCCATGCCAAAATACTCAATAGAGGACATCCAGCTAAACAGCGGCTATAAAATGCCCGCACTCGGTTTAGGTACTTGGACACTGTCGGATGAACAGGCAGAAGAATCTGTATACCAAGCCTTAAAAGCGGGTATCCGTCTGATTGATACAGCTCGTTATTATCAATGTGAAGTGGGTGTAGGAAAAGGGTTGCAAAGAGCCATCAATGAAGGAATCGTCACTCGTGAAGACGTGTTCATCACATCCAAGATCATGCCTTCGGACTATGACCGTGCTGCCAAAGGCATCGATGACTCTTTACATGATCTGCATGTTGATTATCTGGATCTGATGCTGATCCATCAGCCTGGTTGGAATGACGAAGCTGTCTATCGTGCCATGGAACAAGCAGTAAAAGATGGTAAAGTACGTTCCATCGGTATTTCCAATTATTATACAAAGGAAGCTGTCGATCAGGTTCTTTCCTATGCCAAGATCCTGCCCGCAGTCATTCAGAATGAAAACCATTTATATTATCAGAACGACGAGCTGCAGGCATATGTACAGCCATATGGTATCGTCATCGAATCGTGGTATCCGTTTGGTGGTCGTGGTCACACACAAGATCATTTCAACGATCCAACCATTCGTTCCATAGCCGAAGCACATGATAAAACATCGGCACAGATTATCTTACGGTGGCATTTACAAGCTGGTTATATTGCGATTCCGGGATCATCCAACACCAAACATATTCAGGAAAATGCAGATATTTTTGATTTTGAATTAACAGAAGACGAAATGAAACAAATCGCTGCGTTAGATCAAAATAAACGATATGAAAACTGGTAAAAAAAGGACGAAGATTTATCTTCGTCTCTTTTTTATTCTTCCAATTGCAGAAGCTTCCGAGCGTTCTGACATAGAATCTGTTCTTTTTCCACTTTTGTCAGAGGAAGGTCCTGAATAAAGTGCAGGCTTTCCGATTGTGAACTCCACGGACTATCCGTTCCGAACAGTATATGATCAGAACCAAAGATACGGATCAAATTCATCATTTCTTCCTCACCCATCATAGGCAGCTGCTCTTCATTCCAATACCCATCGTTTAAAGGGACGATCTCCCCGGTTGAAAAAGCGGTATCCAGGTAAACTCCTGTTCCGGCCAGGATCTCCGGTACTATATTCCAGTTGCGCCATCCGCCCATATGAGCCAATACAAACCGAAATATACCAACCTTCTCCACAACATGCCGGGCCATCTGTGGTGAACACTTTACTTGACCAGGATAGCCAATATCCAGACCGGTATGCGTAACAACCACAAGATCCAGCTTTTTCGCTTGACGAAATATTCGCAAAAAACGAGGATCGTCCAAATCCGTATTTTGATAAACCGGATGAATCTTGATTCCTCGTAATCCCAACTCTTTAATGCGAACCATTTCCTGTTCCACCTTTTCATAATCTGGGTGGATACACCCTAAAGAAAACAAAGTTCCCTTATGTTTCTGATTCAACAGAGCTGCCGATGTATTGATTTTCTCCACCTGATCCGGGCTTGTAGCCACCGGTAAGATGACAGACCGGTCGATCCCGGATCGTTGCATTGAAGCCTTTAAGCCTTTGACCGTCCCATCCGTAAACGGTTTTGAATGCGATTTCCCACTTAAGGAAGCAATCGCTTTCCTGGCTATCTTATCCGGAAATGTATGGGTATGAAAATCTATCACCGTCATCAAGCTGTCTCCTTCTAGTCTTCATCCGCTAATGCTTCTTTTTGATGAACCAATACTTTTGTATCATAGCATGCAAATGCATCTTCGACAATTTTTTCATCCGGCTTCGGTGTCAATAAGGACACTAACGGTACTATGATCAGCCCTGCAATCATACAGAAGGCACCTGCATTGATCGGAGACTGCATCCATACCGGAAAGCTGGAACGCACCAGCATATTGGCAATCATTACAACGGTTGAAAATAGAAAACTACACCAGCATGCAATTTTCGTAGTCTTTTTCCAGTATAAGCCATACAAGAATGGAGCCAGGAAAGCCCCGGCCAAAGCACCCCAGGAAACCCCCATCAGCTGTGCGATAAAGGTGACATTGGAACGATATTGAATAATCGCAATAACGACTGAGATCAACACAAAGACCACGATCAGACAACGCATCACAAAGACCTGTTTCTTTTCGTCCATCACCTTAATAAAACGGCCTTTTAATAAATCCAAAGTCAAAGTTGAACTGGAAGTCAGTACCAGAGAGGACAAGGTGGACATAGAAGCCGATAATACCAAAATCACTACAATTGCGATCAAAAGATCCGGCAACCCTGATAGCATCGTTGGGATCACAGCATCAAAACCATCTGCCACTACATCGATCTTATCAGCAAATAAACGGCCGAAGCCTCCCAAAAAGTAACAACCTCCGGCTACGATAAACGCGAAGACCGTTGAGACCACAGCGCCAGTAGAAATGGATTTTTCACTGCGGATCGCATAGAACTTCTGCACCATCTGTGGCAGCCCCCATGTACCCAAGGATGTCAGAATGACAACCCCTAATAAGTTTAACGGATCCGGCCCAAAGAAAGAAGCAAAGACCCCAGGTGTCGTTGAGACCGTTTCATCCACCACCTGTCCCATGCCATCCAGAGCTGTCATAAAGCCTCCCTGGCTTTGTAGTACAGCGTATACAACCGCACAAATACCGAAAATCATAATGATTCCCTGTATAAAATCATTGATCGCTGTGGCCATATATCCACCAGCGATGACATAAATACCAGTCAATACAGCCATAACAACAACACAAACCGTGTAATCAATGTTAAAAGCCATTCCAAACAATCGCGATAATCCATTATACAAAGAAGCTGTATATGGGATCAAAAAGATAAAGGTGATCACGCTTGCCGCTACCTTCAGAGCCGGAGATCCGAATCGAGACTCAAAGAATTGTGGCATCGTCGCAGAATTCAGATGCTGGGTCATGATTCTAGTTCGCCTGCCCAGTACAGCCCAAGCCAGATAAGAGCCTAACAAAGCATTCCCTATACCGATCCAGGTGGACGCAATACCATATTTCCATCCAAATTGTCCGGCATAACCAACAAAAATAACGGCTGAAAAATAGGAAGTGCCGTACGCAAACGCTGTAATCCAAGGTCCCACGGAACGTCCTCCTAGAACAAATCCATTGACATCTGTAGAATTCTTACGGCATACAAAACCAATTGATAACATCATCGCAAAGAATATCACCAATAATACGACTTTAATCAACATAAAACCCTCTCCTTTATTCTAATGATTTAACGCGCTAAAGCGTTGACTTACTAAAGTTTATAATACTTTCTTTAATATTTCAAGCGCTTTTTGTAAATTGACTTTACTGCGTTAAAGTGTTAAACTGTTTACACATATAGGAAAGGTGACAGCATGAAAAAAGATATTCATAATGAATCGGTTCAACGATTATTTGCTGCTATTTTATCTTTGAAAAACCTTGATGAATGCTATGCTTTTTTTGAAGATATTTGTACAGTAAACGAGCTTCTTTCTGTTGCCCAGCGTTTCCAGGTCGGTGAAATGCTTCTGAACAAAAAGACCTATCAGGAAATCTCCCGTACCACAGGTGCCTCCACCACAACCATCAGTCGTGTTAACCGGCTTCTTAATGATGGAAACGATGGAATCGAAATGGCCCATGAACGAATAAAGAAAGAAGAGATAGAACAATGAATGAAACAATGAAGAATTACGGAACCAACCGTTCAGTCATACGTGACTTATTTGAATTCGGAATGCAGAGAAAAGCGATAGTCGGACCTGATCATGTCTATGACTTCAGTCTGGGAAATCCCAATGTACCAGCTCCAGCCAAAATCAATGAAACGATCAAAAATCTGATTGATACACAGGACGATGTATATCTGCACGGCTATACATCCGCACAAGGAGATGCTGCCTGTCGACAAGCTATCGTCGATGATCTGAACCGACGTTTTGACACATCCTTTCATAAAGATAATTTATATATTACATGTGGAGCTGCCGCATCTTTAAAGATTACATTGACAGCTTTGTATAACGAAGGGGACGAAGTCATCGCTTTTACTCCGTACTTTCCGGAATATAAAGTGTTTGTGGAAACGACCGGGGCCCGACTTGTAGAAGTTGCCTGCGATCCGGATACTTTCCAGATTGACTTTGATGCTTTAGAGCCGGCGATTACTCCAAACACAAAATCTATTATTGTAAACTCTCCGAACAATCCATCTGGTGTTGTATATACAAAGCAGACCATTTGCCGCCTTGCCTCCTTGATGGAAAAAAAGGAGAAAGAATATGGACACGCTATTTATCTGATTACCGATGAACCATATCGTGAGCTCGTCTACGATGATATTGAAGTGCCTTTTGTCACAAAATATTATAAAGACACCATCGTTTGTTACTCCTATAGTAAATCTTTGTCTTTACCAGGTGAGCGGATCGGCTACATCCTGGTACCGGATGAAGCTAGTGAAGCCAGAGATATCTATGCTGCTGTTTGCGGAGCTGGTCGCGCACTGGGTTATGTATGCGCCCCAAGCATGCTCCAGCACGTTATTGAAAGATGTACCGGGCTGGTTTCCGATATCCGGGCTTATAAAGAAAACAGAGATCTGATGGTCAATGCGTTAACTGCCTATGGTTTTACATGTATCCATCCGGATGGTGCTTTCTACTTATTTGTGAAATCACCAATCGAAGATGCCAATGCGTTCAGTGAAAAGGCCAAAGAATTTGATCTTCTGATCGTACCGGCTGACAGCTTTGGTACCCCGGGATATGTACGGATTGCCTATTGTGTATCCAAAGAGATGATCCTAAGATCCTTACCTGCCTTTGAACAGTTAGGAAACTTCTATTTTAAAAAACAATCCGATTGACACACATGCTTTAGAATTGTACAGTGATTAAACATAACGAAAGGAATATGAATTATGCCTATTACAGACTTGCTGGAAAGAAATGCCAAATTATATGGTAACGAAGTTGCCCTTGTAGAAATCAATCCTGAAATCAAAGAGGAACAAAGGGTAACATGGAAAGAATATGAATTGATCCAACCGACATCGCGGTCTTTTTATCGACGCCAGATTACCTGGGGTGTCTTTGATGAAAAAGCCAACCGGGTAGCCAATATGTTGCGAGATCGTGGGATCGCCAAAGGACAAAAGTGTGCCATTCTTCTGATGAACTGTCTGGAATGGTTGCCCATCTACTTTGGTATTATGAAAGCCGGCGCCCTGGCTGTACCATTAAATTTCCGTTTTACCGGTGAAGAAATCAAATACTGCCTTGATGCCAGTGACGCTGACGTCCTGTTCTTCGGTCCGGAATTCATCGGACGCCTGGAAGATATTGCCGGTCACATTAAAAAAACAACTTTATTGTATTATGTTGGTGACCAATGTCCTTCCTACGCGGAGGATTATTATAAACAAGCTTCCAACTCTTCTTCCGCTGCCCCGCTGGTACTGATTGAGGATAAAGATGAAGGTGCTATCTATTTTTCCAGTGGTACGACCGGTTTTCCAAAACCAATCTTATTGTTGCATGAAGCCTTGATGCAGTCTGCACAGATGGAAGCCATCCATCACCGCACCACAAAGCAGGATAACTTCCTTTGTATCCCGCCGTTATACCACACGGGGGCCAAGATGCACTGGTTCGGTTCTCTGTATACCGGAAGCCGTGCCGTGATCCTAAAGGGAAATTCACCCCAGGCCATCCTGAGTGCAGTATCCAATGAAGGTTGTACGATCGTTTGGCTTCTGGTTCCGTGGGCACAGGATATTCTGGCTGCTTTGGATGCCGGAAAAATCAAAAAAGAAGACTACAAACTGGATCAATGGCGTTTAATGCACATTGGTGCTCAGCCGGTACCACCAAGTCTGATCAAACATTGGCTGGAATACTTCCCAAACCATAAATACGACACCAACTACGGATTATCCGAATCCACAGGTCCGGGATGCGTTCATCTGGGACTGGACAATGTTCATAAGGTCGGCGCCATCGGAATTCCTGGTTATCATTGGAAAATTAAAATTGTCGATGAAAACGGCAATGCCGTTCCTCAGGGAGAAGTCGGCGAATTATGTGTCAAAGGGCGTGGTGTCATGGTCGAATACTACAAGAACCCCGAAGCAACCGCTGAAGTATTGAAAAAAGGCTGGTTGTTTACAGGTGATATGGCCCGTCAGGATGAAGATGGATTCATCTATCTGGTAGATCGTAAAAAAGATGTTATCATCTCCGGTGGTGAAAATCTGTACCCGGTACAGATTGAAAGCTTTCTGGCTGCCCATCCGAAGATCCATGATGTCGCAGTCATCGGCTTATCCGACAAACGTCTGGGAGAAATTGCCGCCGCTATCATTCAGGTAAAAGAAGGAATGGAATTAACAGAACAGGAAGTAAATCAGTTCTGTATTGACCTGCCAAGATATAAACGGCCAAGAAAGATTATCTTTGCGGACGTTATTCGAAATGGAACCGGAAAGATCGATAAACCGGCTTTGCGTCGTCTCTACCGTGGTGAACGTCTGGTCGAAGCACAATCAAAAGGATAAACAAAAGCATGGTCTATCCATGCTTTTCTCTTGACAAAGGGGATATACTAAACATATGAACAAAACATTAATTCAGGAAATTCAGGACAGAGGCATATCACTGGTCGCTGTCACTAAAAAACACACGAAGGAAGAGGTCGATGCGCTGGCTGCCATGGGACTGCATGTATTCGGAGAAAACCGCGTCCAGGAATTCCTAACTAAATATGACCCAGCCTATACATGGCATATCATCGGCCATCTTCAGACAAACAAAGTGAAATATATCATCGGAAAAGTCGATGTGATCGAAAGTGTGGATTCCATCAAACTGGCTAAGGAAATCGATAAACATGCCAAAAAACATGGTCTCATTCAGAAAATCTATGCCGAGATCAAGGTGTCCAAAACCGATGAGAACAAAACCGGGTATCCTTATGCTCAGGCCATGGATTTCATTGATCAACTGCAAAGCTTTACTAATCTTCATGTAATCGGACTGATGTGCATTGCTTCCAATACAGAAGATACTTCTGTTGTTACACGGGAATTTGACCAGATGGCCGCATTATCGAAAACTTGCAAAGAAAAATATCCTGATATGACGGTATTATCGATGGGTATGAGCAATGACTGGCGCCTGGCTTTGGAGCATGGTTCCAATCAAATTCGAATTGGAACAGCTTTATTTGAATAAACTTTCACATAAGTTCACATAAACTTTTACGGTGTTCTTTGTTAGAATAAACCCATGAGTGAAAAAAATACGGACATGATCCGACATATACGACATCTTATTCTGTTGTCCGGTTTAGGTGTTTTGGCTGCCATTATGACAATATCCGTTCATTTTTTAACACCGGAACCTGTCATCAAACCAAAAGAGGATAAAAAAGAAAAGGTCGATACCAGCCAATATCCAGACGTAACCATCGTCCTGGATCCAGGTCATGGAGGCTACGACAGCGGAACGATCGGCTATTCAGAAACAAAAGAAAAAGATCTGACATTAACCTATACTTTGGCAATTGGAGAACGTCTGAAAAAGTTGAATCCAAATCTGAATATTGTCTACACCAGAGACAGCGATGAGATTTCATGGGAAAAAGACGAAGAAAAAGATTTGATTGCCCGTGTGGATGTAGCCAAAGAAAACAACGCCGACTACTTTTTATCGATTCACGTCAATGCCAATACCAACGATCTGGAAGCAACAGATTATGATTTCTTTGTTCGACAGGATGATAAAGTCAGTCAGGCAATTGCCGAATCCATAATCGACAATCTGCAGGAAAACGGATGGGATTATGAATCCTTTATTCTGGATGTTGCCAATTATCCACTTTATGTGGTCAGTGATCAGGACATTCCGGCCATGTTGTATGAAATCGGTTATTTTTCCAATCCGGACATGGAACAAGTTCTATTAAAGGATGAAACCGTTGATCTGATTGCTGATGCAGTAGCTCAGGCTTATCATCAATACATTCTGGAACATGATGAAAAAAGTAAATAAGAGTAAAAAGCAGGTTCTTTTGAACCTGCTTTACTTCTTTAACTTCAAACCGTCTTTAAAGGCTTCCCCGACACGTTCTGTCACCTTATAGTAACCATGAGTGTATGGATCAAAAGCAATCGCGTTGACCAATGACATATCAATATGACCATCAACCATCACCTTTTCATCCGCTGTCAGATTGACTACTTTTCCTATCACTCCGACCCCATATTCATTCTCCTGGTATTCGATAAATTCACATTCCAGGCATAACGGAAATTCATTGATGACCGGTGCATCAACGCATTCTGCCTTCGTAGCTGTCAGATGACTATTTTCAAATTTTTTTGTTTCCTTATTTCCTGAAATCACACCAAAATAATCCGCTTCCACAACATGTGACGCATCGGCAATGCTGACGGTAAACGCTTTTCTTTCCTTTATATTCTTTACTGTTTTGTGTGTTTCGGTTAAATTCAAGGCAACCGTTCCTCTTTCCTGCATGGTTCCCCAGGCAGCATTCATCACATTTACACTACCATCTTCGTTATATGTCGCAATCATTAATACCGGCATTGGAAAAATTCCTTCTGTCTGATTTAATTTTACTCTCATTTTTTATTTCCTCTTTTCTTTTGATTGACACATGTATCTGCTTATGTTTAAATTATAACTAACATAATCAATTAATCAAGTACTGTCATCAACGATATGTACTATACGAAAGGAAAGTATTAATGATCAAAAAGTATATTGAGAATGCGAATTTTGAAGAGACTGGTTTCTACTATACCTATTCTATGATTGCCGGTAAACATAAGATGGTGATTTTATATTGTCTGATGGAGTATGAGCCGGTACGTTTTAATGAGCTTCGTCGTTATATTAAGAAGATATCTGATAAAACTTTGAGTGCCAATTTAAAAGAGCTGGAAGCCGACCGATTAATTATCCGAAAGGAATATGCACAGATCCCACCAAAAGTAGAATACAGTCTGAGCCAGCGAGGACGCTCTTTAATGAATGTTTTGGACCAACTTTGTATATGGGGTGAAAAGAACAAAGAATAAAAAGCTTTGTTCTGACATGATCCCAGCACCATAGATACACGTTTTTATATTTCGTATGTCTACTTTGATGGGATCATATCACTCGAACAGAGCTTTTTTACTATCTTTCTTTTTTGTTAGGTAAAGTAATCCGCACTTCATCAATACGATGTTTCTGTATTTTCATTACCTGTAACCGGATCCCGTTTTCCAAAACAATATAGTCATTGATTTCCGGCAGACGTTTTAAACGGTCTATGACCAGTCCTCCGATCGAATCATAGTTTTCACTATCCAGATCCAGTCCCAATGCATCGTTCAGATCGTGAAGACTGATATACCCTTTGACATCATAGACGCGCTGCGTAATTCTCTGAATGTTGGTATCTTCATGGGCATCATATTCGTCACGTACTTCACCGACAATTTCTTCCAAAATGTCCTCCAGTGTGATGATACCGGATAATTCTCCATATTCATCCAATACGATGGCCAAATTAAAGGTGGCCTCTTTCATTTCCAGCAACAGATCGGATACTAGCTTATTCTCATAAATAAAGAAAACTTTTCGCAACATCCTGTTTAACTGAAAATGCTCAATATCTGTGTGTAACAGTAAATCTTTCATATTGATCATTCCAATGACATTATCCATCGAACCTTGATAGATTGGAATCCGTGTATACTGCTCTTCTCTGAATATCGCAATCAGATCATCATAGGTCGAATCTACATCTGCCATAACAACATGCACTCGAGGCACCATGATATCTTTTACTTTTACATCACCAAAATCAAATACATTATTGATCAGATCCTTTTCATCTTCTTCGATGACCCCTTCTTCGTGGCTGACATCTACAATTGTACGCAGTTCATTCTCTGTCATCGTCGGTGAAGCAGCGTCAATGTCAATTCCGAAGCTTTTCAATAATGTGGAGCTGATCGCATTGACAAAGAAAATGATCGGAGTCAATACGATCATCAGGAAATGAATAATTGCTGCATATCGTAAAGCCAGAGTATCTGCTTTTTGAGTAGCCATGGTTTTTGGTGTAATCTCACCAAAAATCAATATCATGAGAGTTATGATAAATGTTGCCACGCTGACAACGGCCCCACCAAATGAATAAGCAATGGTCGTAGTGATGCTCGCCGCAAACGTATTCACAAGATTGTTTCCAATCAAGATCGTACTCAACATCTTGGATTGATTTTCCAACATATCCAATACTGTTTTGGCATTTTTGTTTCCTTCTTCCATCAAAGTTCGCATACGGATCTTGTTACAGGAAACCAAAGCCGTTTCCGCAGAGGAAAAAAACCCAGATAAAAATAATAATATGATTAACAGGATACATTGTTTCCAAATACCGCTCATCTTATTCCCCCTTTTTCGGCAGCACCAGATGGACTGCCTGCTCTACTATCTCGATTGTCGGATTTTTCAGTTCGCGGATTTCTCCATCCAAATTACCAAGGATTCCTTGATTATCAGTATCCAGGTGGGCTACTTTCACTTTATGCAGGGAAACCAGATCGGAAAACTGCACATGCTGTCCTCGTTCATACTTCTTTGCTAATTGTACGATCTGATATTTTTTCACTGGTTTGATCAAGCAGACATCAATCATTCCATCATCGATCTTTGCCTGTGGACAGGGTTGATAACCACCCCCATAAAATCGGCCGTTACAAAAAACCACAAACATATAAGGACAGGTCGGAAAATGCTGTTCATCCAGTTGAATATCATAAGACTGTTCAAAAGATTTCGATAAAGAGATCAACATGCCCATATAATATGGAGCAATTCCTTTTACCGGTAGTCGTTTTTTGATCTGATTGGAATAATCGGCCACAGATACATCAAATCCAAAGGAAACTGTATTGATGACATATTCTCCATTTACCTTTAATAAATCTGCTTTCATCGTAAAAGGGTCTTTATAGTTTGAAAGATCCAAAAAATCTTCCCTTGTCAGTCCATCTATGCTTTTGATAAAATCATTGCCGGTTCCGATAGGTATGATCGACAGCTGAACATGAGGGTATCCGGCTATTCCGTTAACGACTTCGTGCAGAATTCCATCTCCTCCACACGCAAAGATATGAACTGGCTGCTCTTCCATCAACGCATATTTTCGTGCGATCAGCTGGGCATGTCCTGCTTTTTTTGTCTTTTCTATGATAATCCGTTTTCCTTGAAAATTCTTTTTGATTTCCTGCATTAAACGGTATTGTTTATCACGACTTATATGAGGATTGATAATAAATACTTCCTTCACTGCTTATCCCTCCCGACAATCAGATAACCACGCTTGAATATCCTCTTCGATCTTAGGATCATCCGGTTCATACCAATGAACATCCATTTGATTCTTAAACCAGGTATATTGTCTTTTTGCATATCTTCTTGAGTTTGTTTTGATCTGTGTTCGGATCTCTTCTAAATTTTTTTCTTTTAAAAAGTACGCTTTAAACTCTTTATAGCCGATTCCCTGAAAACTAGTGTACTCCCATGTCTTCGGGTCTGAGAACAATGTCTCTACTTCCTCAACCAATCCAGCATCAAACATCCGGTCTACTCTCCGGTTGATCCGTTCATGTAAAAGATCGCGGTCAACCGATAATCCCAGAAAAAAGATATCATAGATCGGCTCATGGTTTTGCTGCGCTTCTCTTTGTGTTTTATTAAGACCTTGGTGTGCAATCTGCAAAGCTCGTATCATCCGTTTCCGGTTGTGGTTGTGGATCTTCTCTGCTGATTGCGGGTCTTTTTGTTTCAGCAGCTCATGAAGCTGATCATTGTCTAAAGTCTGTAAATACGTATCGTATCGAGTATCTGGTTTCTCCTCCTGGAAATCATAATCATATAAAGCCGCTTTTAAATACAGGCCGGTCCCTCCACAAAGGATAGGAAACTTTCCTTTTTCTGTAATCGTTTTGATCGCCTGTCGGCATTTTGTCTGAAACACCTTCACATTATATGGTATATCGTAAGCCTGTTCGTCCACCAGGTAATGAACGATTCCATCCTTTTCTTGTTCGGTTACCTTTGCTGTTCCGATATCCATTTTCTTATAGACTTGCATACTGTCACAGGAAACAATTTCCCCGTTCAGTGCATGGGCAAGACGAATAGATAAAGCTGTTTTCCCGATGCCGGTTGGACCGACAATAGCCAGCACCTTCTGTTTAGCCACGTTCAAATTCCTTTCGCAGGTCATTATCGCTTAAAGTGATGACCGTAGGTCTTCCATGAGGACAATGATATGGCTGTCGACATTTTTTTAAATCTTCGATTACCTGCTTCATTTCCTGCATGGTCAAAGGACGATTAAAACGGATAGAAGAATGACAGGCCATGGTAGCCAGCATCTTCTTGCGTAATGCCGCCATGTCCACATCCTGGTGCTGACGGAAGTAATCCATCATATCCTGTAAAAAAGCATCGGCATCAACGTTCTGAAACCAGAGCGGTACTTCTCTCAACAGAAAACGATCCGTGCCAAACTCTTCGAAATGCAGACCAAAAAAGGATACCTTATCGTTAATTGTTTGGATCTGCCCCATCAGATCGGAAGAAACATGGATCTGGATCGGGAGCATCAACGCTTGTTGTTGAGTCACCGGTTCTTTTAGCGTATCCAGCAGTTGTTCATAATGATATCGTTCCTGAGCGGCATGCTGATCAATAATCACCAATCCTTCCGGATTGGAGCATAAAATATAGGAATCATGCAATTGGGCAAGAACATGAAGATGATCAAAAAAGGAAGGACCATGATCACTTTCCTTCACCGGTTCTTCCGGTTGCTGTTCCGGCATCTGCCATATAGGCTGTGGTTCTGTTACCTGGTATTGTTCAAAACTTTCCTGAATAACAGAGTCCTGGTTATTTGATTGTTCTACCGGATACGGAAACGAAATCGAAGACTGTGTATTGTAAAGCGTTTGCTGCTGATAGACCGGTGTGCTCGGAGCACGTTTGACTTCTACGGTCTTTAGAGCCGAACGCAATGTTTGTGTCAAGGTTGTTTTGATCAATTCAACCAATTGGCCTTGTTTGGACATTCGCACTTCCCATTTATTCGGATGTACATTGACATCCACAAGCTGAGTATCCACTTCAATCTGCATTACAACGATTGGAAATCGATGAGGTGGCATAAAATCACTATAAGCATCCACCATAGCTTTTTGGATCACATTGCTGCGAATGAGACGATCGTTCAATGTAATATACATAAAATATTTGGTTGCCCGATTGATCTTTGGCTGCACCGCATAGCCATGTATGCGATAATCTTCATTTGCAGCCTCAAATGCCATTGCATTTTTAGCTACTTCCCTACCATACATCTGGTAAAGTATTTCCTGTATGTTTCCATTCCCGGATGTCTGAAATACCTTTTTATCCTCGTTATATAACACAAAACGAATGGACGGATGACTTAATGCCATACGGTTAACCAGATTGGCAATTATGGAAAATTCGTAGGATATACTTTTCAAATGTTTGAAACGAGCCGGGGTTTTAATAAATAAACCGGATACATCCACGGTCGTCCCCTTTGGACAAGATACATTCTCCTTTGTCAGAAGCTGGCCATAATCATAAACGATCCGATATCCTGTATGTCCATTGTTAGTTTCCAGAACGACATGAGCCACAGAAGCAATACTTGGCAAGGCTTCTCCTCGAAAACCCATTGTCTGTATATTGAAAAGGTCTTCCTCGGTATACATTTTACTGGTCGCATGGCGCATAAAAGCCAACTGGGCATCTTCCGGATCCATACCATCTCCATCATCCCGTATAACGATCCTTTCAATTCCTCCCTGATACACCGCAA
>DGUK01000085.1 GCA_002394635.1 Faecalitalea sp. UBA4312 | reverse complement strand
GACATCTATCTCACAGCCACAACTCCCCGACATCTAACTCGGCAACTCAACTCTAACACTTTTTTTACTGATTTGCCCTTGGATAAGTTACCGCAGACGATTACTCGCTCCACCAACTCAAAACTGTCTGAAGCCGAAAAGCGCCTGAAATCAAGGGCTTTCGCGGCTATTTTCCCTCGACCCGTGACATCAATACTACCGTCTCGACGTGCTGCGTATACGGGAACATGTCCACGCACTGCATCTGTTGGATGGCATAGCCTTCCTTGCGGAAACCATTCAGATCCCGCATCAGCGTTTTGGGATCACAAGAAATGTAGAGCACCTTCTTTGGTTTTAACGCGCAGGCCGAGGAAATGAATGTCTGCGTTGTACCGGCTCTAGGCGGATCCAGTATGATCACATCAAAATGCTGCTTATATCTTCTGGCATCCTTCATAAAGCGCGTAGCATCCATATGGACAAATTCAATATTCTTGATCTTATTCTTACGGGCATTGTATCGAGCATCCGATACCGCATGGGGATTGGCTTCTACCCCTACCACCTTTTTACATTGATTAGCTAAAGTCATGCCGATGGTACCAATACCACAATACGTATCCAATACCGTATCTTCTTTTTCTAACTGTGCCATCTTACCGGCTAAGGTATACAGGACTTCACATTGTTCACTGTGGATCTGATAGAAAGCGGTTGCCGAAATCGAAAAATCCAGGCCGCATAGATGATCGACAATATGACCGTTTCCATATAAGACCATCGGTTCATTTTCAATCACAACGCTGGTATCGCGGCTGTTGACAACCTGCAGGATGGTCTGAATTTCCGGGAACTCTTTCGTTAATACCTGGATCAAGTTCTTCCGGGAAGGAAATATCGGGGTCGCTGTCACAAAGACGAGCATCATCTGCTTGGTGCTCTGGGCATACCGGATCATCATATGGCGTAATACGCCTTGATGATTCTTTTCCAGATATACAGGAATCTTCATGGATTGCACCAGTTCAGTGACACGACGGATCACCTGATTGACAATAACCGGCTGCATCAGACAGTCATGGCTATTGACGATCTTGTGTGAATGGGCAGCATACAAACCGGAGATGACCTGGCCTTTTTGTTTGGAAAACCCAACAATGACTTTATTGCGGTAATGCGTATCATTTTCTGCCATCCTTATCTTCTTGATCTTGCATGGAATATGATACTGTTGTGCGCATTGGCGTACAGTCTCCAATTTCTTTTCTGCCTGTTTTTCTTTATTGTCATGCAGATAGTTACATCCACCACATATTTTACTCACTTTACAATTCATAGATCCTCTTTTCCAGCCATGTCGCCATGTCATAGCAGTTTGTACAATGATATGTTTCAAATCCCAGTGCCTTGGCAGCATCGATATTCTTTTTGTCATCATCGATGAACAAGCTTTCTTCCGCTTTTAAAGAATACGTTTCCAACAACGTCTGATAGATTCTTTTATCCGGTTTGATCAACCGAACCTGATACGAATAAATACCCCCGTCTACCTGGGAGAACAGATTGGTATTCATTTTCAAATATTCATAACATTCCTTTGGAATATTGGATAATATGTAACAACGCAATCCTTTTTTCTTACACAAGGAAATCAGGTGTTTTGTTTCCTGGATCGGCCGGACATACGTAACCCATTTCTCCATCATTTTTTCAAACGTTTTTCGATAGGCAGGATAGGCCTGACTGGCCAGTTCCACCAACTGGGTACTGGTATGATCTCCATGGTCATAGGCATGCCAGTATGTGTCCAACAAAGCTTTTTTACAGATTTCTCTTTGTGTCTGGTCTTCAAACAGGTCTTTCAGGAACGCATCCGGTTGAAAGGAAACCAATACATTCCCTAAATCAAAAATAACATTTCGCATGGATTCATTATAAACAAAAAGAACAGGCAGACTCAAGCCCATTCTTTTTGGTTGTGTTAAACCTTTATCTTCTTTTTATAACCGCAGTCACAATACGGTCCACCGGATGCCAGCGTATATTTTCGGACAAAATCCGATGTTCCTCCGGCTTCGCTCATCGTATAATCAAGACGACACATGGCCGGGATCCATTGTTCGATACCCAACTCTTTCATCAAGGTACAAATACCGCATTTTGTAAAACGGGCTTCATAGCCGCTGTGATCTTTATATGGGTAGAATTCCATATTCCATGAATATGGATTCCGTTCGGCTGCTTCCAAGGCCGCTGTTTCCTTCAGATTCTTTATATCATTCTCTGTAAACTTATTTTTTCCGCTCATCCGGCAAAAAGCCATCATTGGTTTTGTCATCATGGCCTTGCGATAATACGTGGTCATCGTTTCAACAGATGTCCCTGGATCGATCTGCAGACAAAAGGCTGAAAACATAGCACAGCTGACGATATTCATCAAAAACCGATCTTCCTTTTCAAAGGTTGGCAAGTATTCAATGATCTGCTTATATTTGACCTTTGCCTGTTGCGTGATGTCTTTGGCCTTCTGTTCCTGCAGTCCCAGTTTTTCCACAAGCTGTTTTTGAAAGGATCTTCTAAATAACATCCACATACCAGCAGGCATTCCTGCATACTTCATCGTGCATCCCTCCTACTTAGTAAGTATATGCTAATGCAAATAAAAAGAACAGAAGACTTTCGTCTATCTGTTCTGATTTACCAATAATTCGCAGATCTTGCGACTATACGCAATCGGATCTTCAATCGGGAATCCTTCAATCAATAAGGCCTGATCGTATAAGACATCCGCCACTTCGCCTACTTTGTCTTTATCCGTTTCATACAGCTTCTTCAAGGTTTCAAAGATGGCATGGTTCGGGTTGATCTCCAGGATACGGGTTGCTTTCATACCGCCCATCGGTCCATTGCCTTCCGGCATGTTGGCAAATACCTTTTCCATTTCAAAGGATAAGCCTTCCCCGGCTGTCAGACAAACCGGATCATCGATCAGCTTGCTGGAAAGCTTGATTTCTGCTACCTTATCTCCTAAGGCTTCCTTCATGGCTGCCAACAAATCCTTATTGGCTTCCTTGGTCTCTTCCAATGCCTTCTTTTCTTCTTCTGTATTCAGATCCAGATCACCCTGTCCGGCATTCTTAAATGTCTTTTCACGGAAGGTCATCAATGTCTGCATCACGAATTCATCCACGTCATCCAGCAGATATAAGACTTCGTATTCCTTCTTTTTCAAAGTCTGGACAACCGGCAGTTTTTCCATCATGGCCAGATCTTTACCTGATACATAATAGATTTCCTTTTGATCCTCTTTCATACGGTCTACGTATTCATTCAACGTAACCAGCTTCTGTTCATGACTGGAATAGAATAACAACAAGTTCTGTAATTTATCCTTATCGACACCCCAGTTATTATATGTACCGAATTTAATATTCAGTCCGAATGTATTCCAGAATGTTTCATACGCTTCTCGTTCCTTGGTCAGCATATTGGTTAATTCAGATAATACCTTCTTTTCAATTCGTCCGGCAATCAGCTTTAACTGGTGATCATGCTGCAGCATTTCACGGGAAATATTCAAAGACAGATCCTGTGAATCCACCAGACCTTTGACAAAACGCAGATAATCCGGCAACAGTTCTTCAGCATGTTCCATAATGAAGACACCACGGCTGTATAACTGCAGTCCCTTCTGATAATCCTGGTTGTAGAATCCCTGTGGAACACGGCCTGGAATATACAACAATGCCGTAAAGCTTACATTACCTTCCACACTGAAGTGGATCACACGCTGTGGATCCTGGAAATCATAGAAGTGATCCTTATAGAACTGATTGTATTCCTCTTCAGTAATCTTGGATTTCTGACGTTTCCATAAAGGCACCATAGAGTTCAATGTTTCATCCTCAATGACCGTTTCATATTCCGGTTTTTCAGAATCCTTGGTTTCTTCCTTGACCTTGGATGTTTCCACTTCCATACGGATCGGGTAACGAACATAATCGGAATACTTCTTGATCAGATCTTTTAATGTATAAGTTTCCAGATACTGAGAATAATCTTCATTTTCTGTATCTTCCTTTAACTCAAGGATGATTGTCGTACCATGATCCTCTCTCTGAGATTCATTGATTACATATCCGTCTTCTCCCTGGCTGATCCATTCATACGCTGTATCGGAACCATCCTTTTTGGAAATGACCTTCAGCTCTTTGGCAACCATAAAGGCAGAATAGAAACCAACACCGAACTGCCCGATAATATCGATATCGGTATCTTGTTTTTCTTCCTGTTTGTCCATCTGTTCTTTAAAAGCCAAAGATCCTGACTTCGCAATCGTTCCCAGGTTTTCTTCCAGTTCTTCCTTATCCATACCGATACCAGTATCGGTAATCGTTAATGTTCTGGCTTCTTTATCCGGAATCAGACGAATCTCAAAAGAAGAGGCATCCACATGCCCTGCATGGGCGAAATAATATTTATCAATCGCATCGCTGGCATTTGAGACCAATTCACGCAGGAAGATTTCCTTGTGTGTATAAATGGAATTGATCATCAGATCCAGCAATCGTTTTGACTCTGCTTTAAATTGTTTTTTTCTAGGCATAATCACCACTCCTTTGTTAGCACTCTTATTTACTGCTTGCTAATCATACACCCATTTGTTAGCAGTGTCAACTATAGAGTGCTTATTTTGTGCGTTCCAGAAAGTCCATCCGCACAATCTTCATTTTCATCAACCCATCTCCTGCTTTTGCCAATAAACGGAAGAACCTAGGTACCGACGAATCCTTTAAATCGTTATATCCCAACATATAGCCCTTGGATGATACTTTGGCATGCTCCATCCATGGTTCGATATCCTGAGATAGGCTGTCTACGCTGAAGTAATCTTCAATGCTGGTGACGCCAGCCTCTTTGACCCATGTTTTCAGCATTATTTTGACCGCTCGTTTTCCTGCGGCATCAAAGACCAGCTTCCCTTTCGGAAAGCGCTTTGCCATCGCCAGGAATAGTGTCTGGATATCGCTCTTTTTAAAATAGTAGAAAACACCAGCCGCTAAGAAGACCACGCCATGGGATGCATCAATGGAATCAAACCATGACAGATCATTCAGGTCTGTGGCAATATTGAAAACTCTTGCCTCACAAGGAATCAGATTGTTTCTTATCTCGATCACATCCGGATAATCGAGATTGTAGATGGTACAAGAACCATTGTCACAGTTTTCCGCTGTCTGGTCCAGACCACAGCCTAGATTGACCACTGCTGCCTGCGGATATCTATGCAGGTATTCTTTAACTTCGATCATCAGATCGTTTTCGCGCATGGCTACCTCCAAGGCACCAAACTGATACGTCGGGCTCTTCGCTTTTTTCTCCATGGTTGAAAAGTCGTAATCCAGACGATTGATCAGCTCCACAGCCTTTGAATCCTGAAACAGATTGGGAAAGCGCTCCGTACACATCTTTCTTCCAAACAAAGGAATGATCAACGTCTCCTGTACTGTATTTTTTTCAATATGTATCTTTTCCATCTTTCTGTCCTCACTTTAGTTAGATACATCTAATTATACAGTTTTCCATATAAAAATGCATCCCTCAGGATGCAGTCTTTTCACGTAGAACATTTGTAGCATGTTCCCATTTCTTCTCGTTTTGTTTCTTGGTAGCCTGTTTGGACTGTCCCAGATACGGTGTAAATCCCAACCGTGAAAACAAGATTATGGACGGCCAGTACGCAATATCTGTCCGTACATAGATTGGATACTTAGACGGTTTTCTTTCATATTTCAAGACCAGTGCACTGACAATGGAAGAACCGATTCCCTGTCTTTGTACCGAAGGATCCACACTGACACAATCAATGCAGCTTCTCTTTGTCAGGAAGGCATCATCTTGTATCAATCCACCGATACCAACCAGCTTATGGGTTACCTGATCGATCACAAAGACAAAGTTTTCTTCGATATTTTCCGGATCCTGCAGAAACATCTCTGCTTCTACGGCTGTATAGCCGGCTTGTTTGCATAATGTGATCCACGGTCCATGAAACCGTTTTGTATACGAGACAAATTCATATCGTTCCGGTAAAGGCTTACGACGTTGAATCATTTTTCTTGGTAAAACCATTAATAAATCTTTCATTTTTATCACCTGTCCCATCATAACATAAAGAAAAAGCCACGAAAAGTGGCTATTCATCCAATTGGCTCCAGTCTGAATCCAGCTGGTCATCACTGACATCCATTTCATCCAGGATATCCTTCTCACGTTTACGGATCCGTAAACGCGCTTTCAGGATCGATGCCATGTGCTTGGCTTCCCGCAGGGTGCGACTGTAACTGATATAAGAAATTAACGCAAAGATAAACAATAATACACAGGCAGCAATGCCGATAATATATCCTTGGTACATTACCTGCAGGACACCGGTTACAACACAGCAAACCATGCAGATAAAGATAAAGAACAATGTCGAACGACACGAATTCGCATGCTTCCGGAAGAATTGGAATTTCTCTTCATCGTTATCGATGGTTTTCCGATATTCCCCTGGTTCCTCTTCATTACGCATCACAAACCAGCCAGCATCTTTCTTGTTCTTAGAAGGCGTAGAAGTGATGATCTTCCAACCATCCTTTTCCCATTGTGCCTTTTCCTGGTCTGTTGGTTCCTGCTTAAAATAATTCAAAGAGTAATAGTAATCTTTTGGTTCATCCTCGATAAAATAGAAACGTTTTCCTTCCTGACGGATAAAATGGAAACCATCCTGAGAATTTTTCTCCAGATATTTTTCGACCTTTCCGTATTCAGAGAATGTAAACTTTTGTTTTTCCGTATATAGATCCTTATCTTCTAAACGAACTTCCGTACTGTCTTGACTGCTTTCTTGATCTTCCTGTTCCGCTGGTACTTCTTCCACTTCTTCGGATTCTTCTTCAGCTTGTGTTCCTTCCACATAGTACTCAACTTCAAAATCACGGCTAGTATTACTTTCTTCTTCATTTGTCTGTTTCTCTTCCTGCACCGGTTGTGATTCCGGCAGCTTTTCTTCCAATACCGGTTCCGGTTCGATCGGTTCTACCGGTTCTTTGCGGATAGCCGGCTGTTCGATCGTCGGCTGTGGATCTGCTTTTTGTCTGGTATCATCCAGTCTGACTTCTTCGACATCCAGTTCATTGTTTTCCAATGCCTGGGAGCGCACCTTTACACGGCTGGCCTGCCGTGTGGCTCTTTTTCCAAATCGGAAGCCCCGTTTCGGTTGTGCCTTTTCTTCACTTTCTTCCACATCAAATACGCTTTTCGCATCGAAGTTGGTTAACTCCGGCTCCTGGTATGTAAGGGAAGAAGCATTGTCTTCTTCTTGTATCTTTTTCAGCTCTTCCAGAGCTTCATTCTTTCTTTCTTTAAAATCGGCCATTTTTTCACCTTCATTCATGTATCTGTCAACAGACACAATTCCAATCGTAGTCATTTTAACATAATTTAACAGAATAGGAAAGGTACACATTTATACACATACAAAATTTGTACTTAATCAAACACATTACTGTATTTTCCCTTTTCAAAAATCCGTATGATTTCTCCAGATTCTGTATAAGCATCGATCTGCAGGTCTTCGGTTCCCACCATGAAATCCACATGCACTGAAGATTGATTCAATCCTTTTTGAGCCAAGGCTTCCTCTTCCAGATCCAATCCATTCTCAAGACATTCGGCATACGATTGTCCCAAGGCAAAATGACACGAAGCATTTTCATCAATCAGCGTTTCGTAGAACAACGTCTGCAGACGTTGGATCGGAGACCCGTAGGGAACCAGGGCTAGCTCGCCTAAATACCGGGAACCATCATCGGTATCCAGGATACTTTCCAGCACATGTTTTCCTTTACGGGCATGGCATTCGATGACCTTTCCCTTTTCAAAGCGAAACCAAAAATCCTGAACCAGCGACCCATTGTAGTTTAACGGCATCGAGCTGTATAGCGTTCCGTCCACACCGTATTTATATGGAGCAGAAAAGACTTCTTCGGTAGGGATATTAGGATAATAATAGAGGCCGTTTTTCAACGTACTGCCTCCTCCGGCAAACCGATATCCTTCCGGTAACGAAACGGTTAAATCTGTTCCCAGACTGTTTTTGTAGTGCAGTGTACGGATCTTCATCATATTCAACGTATGCACAATGGAGGCAAAGTATGTTTTTCGGTCTTCCCAGTCTTCGTCGATCCGGCTCACTTTGAAGATGGCCTGCCACAGACGATTCATTGCATCGTCCTTGCCCGGATAGACTTTATTGGCCCAGCTTTTCGTAGAAACGGCCGCAATACACCACGGGCATTCCATAAAATCCAGGCGATGTCGGTACGCTTTGGTTGCCTGCCGGAACGCTTTGGATCTTTTTGTGATCCGATGGATATCCACATCCTTCATCAGATCCGGGTCTTCTCCGACCAATGTCAAATAAGCAGCACCTTGTTCACTGGTCATATTATAGAAATCCGTTTCATAAGAAGGAATAGTTTCAAATATCTCTTGCTGTCCATATAGATATCTTTGATGAAGAACATGTTCATCCCGGTACAGCACCTTGACATCCGATGCCCCGGCTTCATAGGCCTTCCGACATAGAATCTGTACAAACACGTACACTTCTACAGGGGCCTTGATGATCACAAGTTGGCCTTTTTTCACATTTAATCCACTGTGTATCAATAATTCCGCATATTTTTCAAAGTTCTTCATTGTTTCTCCTTAACAAAAAAGCACTCCAACGAGTGCTTTCCATTCTTAGTTTAAAGCAGCTTTAGCTTCTTCACAAACCTTAGCAAAACCAGCTTCATCATGAATTGCCATTTCCGATAACATCTTACGGTTGATTTCGATGTTAGCAAGTTTTAATCCATGCATTAAGCGGGAATAAGACAATCCGTTCAAACGAGCAGCTGCATTGATACGTGCAATCCAGATACGACGCATATTTCCTTTTAATTTACGACGATCGTTGTATGCATATTTAAATGAATGCATAACCTGCTCATTTGCAGTTTTATACAATGTATGTTTTGAGCCAAAATATCCTTTGGCTAATTTTATTACGCGCTTTCTACGAGCACGAGTAACTGTTCCACCTTTAACTCTTGCCATATTACTATTCCTCCCTTAATTACTTAACAAGCATTTCCTTAATGCGCTTGTAATCTGATGCAGAAACCGTTGTCGGCTTTGCTAAATGACGTCTTTGTTTCTTTGTTTTTCCATGGAAACGATGAGATGTATATCCATGTCCTCTTTTTAATTTTCCAGTACCAGTTTTCTTAACTCGCTTAGCAAGTCCACGATGGCTTTTCATTTTAGGCATAAATTGTTCCTCCTTACCTGTTTACTTCTTCTTAGGTGCTAAAGTAACAGACATTGTATTTCCTTCTAACTTCGGTTTCTTTTCTACAAGTGCTACTTCTTCTAACGCATCTATAAAATCATTCATAATTTTGCGCCCTACTTCCTGACGCGTGATCAAACGGCCTCGGAATCGCATATCGACTTTGACCCTCATTCCCTGTTCGATCCATTTTTGTGCATGACGTACCTTTGTTTCGAAATCATGTGTATCCACAACCGGTGATAAACGTAATGATTTCATTTCCACTACATGCTGCTTGCGTTTTGCTTCCTTAGCTTTTTTCTGCTGTTCAAAGTGGTAACGACCATAGTCCAGCACTTTGCACACAGGGGGCTTAGCTTTTGGAGCCACACATAGCAAATCTAAATTTTGCTTATTGGCAATATTCTGTGCATCTCTTTTTGACATGACGCCCAACTGTGTTCCGTCTGCATCAATGACACGAACTTCTTTAAATGGAATCTTTTCATTAAACAAATCCCGATTCACATTATTTGGGGCTACTTTACGATTTTGGATATCCGACACCTTCTTTCATTCATTAAAAAATGGGTACATAAACGCACCCATTCCATTTCACAATTCGTTGAATTGGCATTGACCCATGCTCCTTATTGAACATCAGGTGAGAAGGGGTACTTCTATCTTTCCATTCTTTTTCCTTGTGTATATTAGCATAATCCATCCCTTATGTAAAGGATAAAATCCATTAGAATTTAACAGTTTCCCAACAAAACATCTTTCAGATACTTCTTGGCAATTCGTTTCATTTCATAGAGCACTGATAAATCGGTAGGTTCGATATCTTTCATCTTGTACTGCGGAAAACAACGGGTAATATGCAAAGGGATCTTTGGATCCAGAGAAGCGATCCATTGTACCTCTTTTTCAAAATCTCCGATATCCGTATTCAATGTCGGCACTACCAGAGTTGTCAGCTCCACATGACATTGCGTGTATGCCTTTTCTACCGTGTGTTTCACGGTTTCCAGATTTCCTTTCAAACGGTCATAAACATCCTGGGTAAACCCTTTGACATCGATATTCATCGCATCGATATGGGGCAGCAGCAAGTCCAGTATGCCTGCTTCTATGGTTCCGTTTGTCACCAGGACGCATTTCATATTCTTCGTATGAAGCATTTGGGCACATTCCAAAATATATTCATAGTTGATCAACGGTTCATTATACGTAAAGGCCACACCGATATTCCCATAGGGTCTTAACGATTCGGCTTCATCCACCAATCGGTCTACCGGTACATATTCAGTACGGACCTGATGAAGAGCGGCCATGGAGATTTCATGATTCTGACAAAACGGACAGCGCAGATTGCATCCGAACCCGCCGACCGATAAGACCTTGGATCCCGGCATATAGCGCGATAAGGGCTTTTTTTCGATCGGATCCAGCGCGATTGCTGTAAAGCGTCCATAACCGACAGAAATATTCTGTCCGTTCTGATTCATCCGGTTATGGCAGAACCCTGTCTGCCCTTCCGACAGTTTACAGTGATGCACGCAAACGTTACAGGTCAATGTCATCGGTATGCCTCACAACCTCAAAGCGCTCAATGGTCAGATCCTCCACGTCGTAATCATAGATTCCGGCTTTACTGGCAGCAATGGATATCTGATGTTCCACATCCCGGACTCCATCAAGATTCGGTAACAACAGTCCCCGTCTTCCATATCGGTCGCTGACCAGGATCCCGTATTTCTTGATATCCAGTTCATGGATATCATTGACCGGTTCCAGTTCTCCGAGAACATCCACACTGATGTCCAGGTCTTTTAGCTCCTCTGTTGTGATCGGAACAAACCTTGGATCCTGCGTCGATGCGCTGATGGCATTGGCGATGATTTCGGCGCCTACATGCGGCTTGGTCGGTAAAAAGGTGCCAATGCAGCCACGCAGAGCCCCGTGTTCATGGATGGACACAAAGACCCCGGCTTTCTGTTCTTTGAATAAGGGTAACGTATCGCGGCTGTTGATGACCTTGCGATCCTGAATATACGTTTCGATCGTTCGCTTGGCCAGCTCCACATATGGATCATGGCACGTATAAATACAGACGCCATAAGCAACGCCGAAGGTATCTTCAAACGATAGTTTCTGTGTTTCAAACGCATAACCGGACAGAATACCGGATAAAATGGTAAACGAGCCATGGCCGCATTCGCCGGCCTGATGGCGCAAGGCATCATCAAATTCCAGCAGCTCATCAAAGGCTCCACGTCCCATCACATCCATGATCCGCTGATTATACGTTTCACTTTCCGGACGATACCCATATGGGCCATCCATCCGGCAGTAATGCGATAAATCCCCACTGGCAACCACGGCCACTTTTCGCTGCAGCTGGTCACCGGCCTTCTGTATGATCTTTCCAAACTCTTGATGTCGTTGTAACGAATGACCGGATAAGCCGATCCGTACAATCGGAACATTCTGTAAATATTTTTCTATAAAGTATAATGGCACCATCGTTCCATGATCCAGCGTATGCGACTGTGGGTATTCATTGCCGGCCGGAAAGCCTTCCTTTTTACACAGCTGACAGATGCGATCGGCATATTCTTTGTCCAGCGTTTCATGAAACGATACTTGTCTAGCGCCAAAACGCGCGAAGTCACCGGTAATATGATCACCGGGCGTAATCTGAAAATAATCGGTATACAATTCTGCATGGGGCGATACGATCACCAGTACATCCGGATTCCATCCGGCCAGTGTTTTCGCTGCCTGATGATACGAAGCAATGGTTTTTGATACAGCTCGTTGTTCGCCCTTTCCAATGGCATCCACAAGTATCGGCGGATGCGGTACCATAACAGCACCTACGATCATATCTATGCCTCCTTTATGAGGTTTGTGGTGCTCCTTAAGCCAATCGCAATCGTGGATATATTATGCAGTAAAGCCGAGGTGGTCGGCTGTAAGATCCCTGCTACGCCGGATAAGATCAACAAAGAGTTAAAGCCGATAATAAAGCGATAGTTTTCATCGATCCGTTTCATTAAGGCATCGCTTAGGCGCTTTAGCTGTACCAGAGCCACCAGATCCTCTGTTGTTATCATTATATCAGATATTTCTCTGGCTATCGCAGCACCTGTGGAAATCGCAATACCGACATCGGCTTCCGACAAAGCCGGTGAATCGTTGATTCCATCCCCAATCATCATCACGGTCTTTCCTTGTTCTTTTTCCTTTTGTACAAATAACGCTTTATCCTCCGGAAGAACCCCGGCATGGTACTCATCCACGCCCACTTGACGGGCAATGGAACGAGCGGCCGCTTCATTGTCTCCGGTCATCATGACAATTTTGGAAAAGCCGATTTCATGCAACGTTTTTATCACATCCGCAGCTTCTGGACGCACCGGATCATCAATGCAGATGACTGCAGCCAAAACACCGCCAATGGCCATATATAATAACGAACAATCTTGGGGAAGATGATCGAATTTATCCTTTTCTTGTTCAGGTACAACACATTTTTCATCTTCAAACACAAAGTGATAGCTTCCGATAATGGCCTTTTTTCCATCAATGGAGCTGGCAATACCATGAGCAATCACATATTCGACCTTGGAATGTTTTTCCTCATGATCCAGGCCTCTTCGTTTGGCTTCTTCCACGACCGCGTTGGCAATGGAATGCGGATAATGCTCCTCCAGACAAGCCGCCAGGCGCAATGATTCCTGTTCACTGTTTCCGTTGAAAGGAATGACCTGTCGTACCTTCGGATTGGCATACGTCAGCGTACCGGTCTTATCGAAAACGATCGTATCGGCCTCCGCCACCATTTCCATAAACCGACCGCCCTTGACCGTCATATCGTGGTCGGCGCATTCCTTCATGGCGCTTAGCACACTGATCGGCATCGCCAGCTTTAAGGCACATGAAAAATCCACCATCAGAAACGCCAGGGCCCGAGTCGGATCCCGTGTGATCAGATACGTCAGTAAGGTGCCGCCAAGGCTGTAAGGAACCAGCTGATCGGCCAGGTGGCTGGCACGGTCTTCGGCCGCGCTCTTGAGTTTTTCGGAATCCTCGATCATTTTGATGATCCTGTCATACTGGCCTTCGCCCATTTCCTTCTTTACCCGGACACGGCACTGCCCTTGTTCGACCACAGTGCCCGCATAAACATACGCTCCTTCGGATTTATGAATGGAAATCGGTTCGCCGGTCATCGATGCCTGGTTGACTGCCGCATCACAGGAAATCACTTCCCCATCCAGCGGAATGACATGACCGGTACGGATCACGACGATATCTCCGACCTTTACCTGATCGATCGGCATCAGACATTCCTGTCCGTTTTCTTCCACCCAGACCTGATCAATATTCAATGACATGATCCGGGCCAGATCATCCACGGACTTTTTATGGGTCCATTCTTCCAAGGTTTCCCCGATACGAAGCAGGAACATGATGGAAGAGGCTGTCTTCATATCCTGGCGCAACAACGATACCGTAATGGCTGTCGCGTCCAGAAGCGCCACTTCGATCTTCCCTTTTAAAAGACAGGCAATACCTTCTTTAATAAAGTGCCATGCCCGGATACAGGCAAGGATATGGCGGATCGGCATCGGGACAAAGCATTTCCGCAATCCCCTAGTAACGACCATTCGTACCAGTTTATTCTGGTACTGCCGGTTCAGTTCCCGGCCGGTCACAGTCGGTTTCACTTCCAGTCCCTCATAACGGAAATGACGCAAAGCGTCGATGACATTCTCCCTGTTTCCTTTATAATAAATGATCGCATCGCATGTCCGGTCATAGACCTGTACACGAACGATGCCTTCTTTTTCACACAAAGCGGTTTCCAGCATATCGGCTTGCGCCAAGCTCATCCCGTTTTGAAACAGATACACCCGCATACGTCCTCTGGATTCATGTAATATTTGACATTTCATACATTCTCCTCCTAAAAAACTGCCCGTGGGCAGTTTGACTATTTAGGCAGCATCTTCAATGATTTCTGTTGCTTCCTCTTTTTCAGCGGCACGTTTTTCATTGATTTCCTTGGCGTCCGCTAAAATATCATTACAATTTTCCCGGCATATATCCACACGGTTCATTACTTCTTTCTGACAACGCAATACGGCTGCCGTAATATGTGTATACACATTTTTCGCATCCTTGCTTCCAAGTACCGAAACACCTACAGTACCAAATAACACGCCTCCGGCAAAGGAAGCCACTTTACTGCTTATAAAAGACATATCTATATCCTCCTTTGATGATCTTTTCGCCCTGATAGTAACACCCTGATCCTATCATTGTCATCTCTTTGTATTAGATATATCTAATTATATTAGTATACACTAATATATGCAAATACATTCCTGTATTCCAAACCCTTGATTTACCCTGATTCTATCGATTCTTCGACATTTTAATTAGAAATTACTAACCAATCCTTAAAAAAAATCCCACCTTTCATAGATTGGTGAGATTTAAATATTTCACGTGTCTACTTTAGCGGGATTGTATCATTTCTGAGTGTATTTATTGTTTCTTTTTGATCTTTATTCGAATGAAAATCAATGCTATACCAATCACAGCCAGAATACCTGCATACATGATCAGTCCTGTTTTCATAGATTCCATCCAGGCCTGTTTCCACGATAGTCCCTCCTGTACATAGAGAAGCTGATCGTCATAAAAACTACGATAGCTCTGAATGGCCCGACCGGTACACCCGCCCAGCAACGCTATCATAAAGATCCACAGGAAATGATATATTTTTTTTAAATGATCCATAATCTCATCCTTTCTGCGGAGCACAATATGTTTGGCAAGCCTGCCGGAATACGGATATAAACCGCTTTCTGGCTTGTTTTACTTCTTCTGTTTCCGGATGCATCATATCATAAGCATGGTAAAAGTCTTTGTATACATCGACAAAAGCAGGTACACCTGCGTTTCTCAAATTGCAAATATAGGTTAAGGCCTCTTCATAAAACGGTTCGATATCCCCAACAAATGTATAACAAGGCGGTAATCCTTCATAGTTTTCCCTTCGGGCCGGGGATGCATAACATGGAATGTCTGTTTCCTTTTTTAATGAGCGCAAATAAATGCTCCATGCCATATGATTTCTACGTGTATTCCAGATCTTTTCATGATTATCTTTGGAAGAGGCCGTATTCATACAATCCAACATCGGATATAAAGGCATCTGAAACGCAATATTGACAGACTGACAGTCTTTAGCCAGCATACATAATGCCGCACACAGCCCGCCACCGGCACTTTCTCCTCCGACCATAATTTGATCAGAACGGATGCCCAGGCTGTCAGCTTGTTCTTTCATATATAGTAAGACCTTGTGACATTCATTCAAAGCTTTTGGATAAGGCGCTTTATAAGATAACGTATAGGCCGGACTGATGACAACAGCCCCACACGCTGTAACCAGATCAATAGCCCGGGACATATATACCATTTCCGGCATGCCAGTCATATAGCCACCTCCATGGATCCACAAAACCCCAGGTGCTTTTCCTTTTCTGTCGATTGGTCGACAGACCAGTACACGTAGTTGTTTCCCCTGTGCAGGTATCCGTATATATTCCGTTTTTACATAATCCGGCTTTCTGAATTGCAGCATCCCTTTTCTCCTGTGTTCAGTATAACAAATATCCTGAATAAAAAGAAAACTCCTTTTTCAACGTGGCCCCTCAAAGGATTAGATTGAGCATACTTATGGAATCGTCATTAATAAATACTGATCGTTCTTGAATGCTATTCAGATACAAAGCGGATACAACTGCACAGATGATGTCATTTCCTGCATCTGCTTATCCTGGTATATAATTTTTTTCACCCTGCTAATACGATTTGATTGTATTACGCAGAAATCAAATACAGTCAGCTCTCTCATTCTTTTACCACCTCATAGGTCTTCCGGATCCTTTTCATACTTAGTGACTACAATCTCTTTTGTAGAGTTATCACAGAATACAGCTTTATTTTCAAGTCGTTTCTCTTCGCCTCTGTTTGTTCGGACAATAGTCCATTCGGAGCCGAGAATGTTAATCTTCTGCTGATTCATGGTTTATGAACCTCTTATCCACAAGCCCTGATTCTTCGTACAAATTCTTCCTGAGCCATACCAATCTCCAAAATAAAAAGCGCTTATTCAGCGCTAATGTAGCCTTTCTTTCTTCCGTAATGATCCATCAGGACTAACAATTCTTCTTGTGTTAAAAAAGAATAGGGACTCGGTCTATCATCCGCGCCGAATTCGATAGATTCTTCCCGGGGTGACGGATTAACCAGCGGATCGAAACCAAGTTTTTCGCATATCTTCTCATAAGTTAACTTAGCCATGTTAATTCAACACCTGCTTTCCATAGCTTTGAAAATATTATCCACTTCTCGGAGATGACTGTCAACATTATCCATCGCTCGATAGGAATCTAAAGACTTCATCTGTATCTCTATCCAATTAAGGTCTATCTCTTTCTTCGTTAGTCTGTATCTGAATAATTCCCCGTTATGGCACACGACAACACTGTAAGCAAAAATATTTGAAAGTGTGAAATCAGAAAGATAGTTATTTCCATTATTCTGTATCTCCGAATTCACGATCAGCATCATAGCTGTACAAGGTATCTGATCAGCAAGAGCGTAACAATGGTAATAATATCCAGTAGACTCGAGAATAGGTCCACTCAAGTGAAAACTGATTGCTATACTCGCCTGCTGTGGGATACTTAGGATAAGGTGATAAATGCGCTAACAAAACAAAATCGTTGCACGATTGTTGCACAGATAAAAAAAGAGCCTTTCAAGAAAGGCTTCATTTCAAATGGTGGACCCCTAGGGATTCGAACCCTAGACCCACTGATTAAGAGTCAGTTGCTCT
>DGUK01000004.1 GCA_002394635.1 Faecalitalea sp. UBA4312 | reverse complement strand
CCGGATAAAAAATGACATGTAAAGAGTTTAACATTTTTTCTTTTGATGAAAAGATGTTTAAAGTATAATAAACAATACGAGGGATGTAGTATGGAGAAGAAACGAAATATATCAATCGTGGTAAATGGATTGATTGTGGTAATGGTGGCGTTGGCCACTGTATGGATGATGGCTGGATTTTATTTTATGGCACCGGATACAACGCTCTCTCAAAGAGGGTTATGGGCATTGCAGTATTTTACGGTTCAATCCAACCTGTTATTAGGACTGGCTTCTTTGATCTATATCATTGATATACTGCGAAAGGGCAGGATTTCCTTACGTGTGTATCGGTTGAAGCATGCAGCAACGACAGCGGTGATGGTAACCATGATGACAGTCCTCTGTTTTCTGGCTCCGTTAGCCAGGGATGGATTTTTTTCCTTATTTCGTAACAGCAATCTTTTTTTTCATCTGATCATTCCTGTGACCGGTATTGTTTCTTTTGTGTTTTTGGAAAAACAAAATGACCAGCCTTTTTCTGTATCTTTGACCGGGCTGGTACCATTGCTGATTTATGCGGTGTATTATGTAGGTAATATTCTGATTCATTTTCACGACAAAGATCTGACGTTATATGACTGGTATGGTTTTTTACGTTTCGGCAATGAATATATGATCGTAGCCATCGTGGTGATGGTTTGTGTAACGTATCTATTCAGCTTTTTGTTGTACCGATGGAATCAAGAATCTGTCATAAATAATAGGAAGAACTCATGATGGAGTTCTTTTTTTATGAATTAAGTAACCATTTGTCAAAAAGTGTTGCTTATTAAACGTATCTTAAGAATCCGACCTTTGCGGTGCAAAGCGAGGATCAGGTAGAGGGAATCTTTGCGCAGCAGCTTGAGAATCTGGGGACAGATTATGTGGACTACTATCTTCTTCACATCTTAAATACCAAGTTCTATAACGGTGTAGATAGCAAGGGTGGTGTGGTCAAAACCTGTCGGTTATTTGAACATGCACAGAAGTGGAAAGAAGAAGGAAAGATCAAACATCTGGGCTTTTCCTTCCATGATTCACCGGAGATACTGGATCAGATTCTGACGGAGCATCCGGAAGTGGAATTTGTGCAGATCATCATCAATTATTTTGACTGGAACAGCTATTTCATCGCGTCGAAGGGATGTTATGATGTCATTCGTAAACAAGGAAAGAAGGTTGTTGTCATGGAACCGGTCAAAGGTGGATTTTTGGCCAATGTACCTTCGACTTGTCAGCAACAAATGGAGACATGGCAGCCTAAGCTGTCACCTGCCGGATGGGCGATCCGCTATGCGGCTAGTAAGGAAGGCGTTTTAGCTGTATTATCCGGTATGTCCACTTTGGAACAAGTGCAAGATAATGTCCAAACAATGAAGGATTTTCAGCCATTATCAGATCAAGAACAGAAACGTCTGGAAGACCTGGCTGTTATGCAGAAGGAAGCAGGGCCGATCAATCAAGGAGACTTTACCGCTTACGAAGACCTGACCTATCATGGGGTTTCGGTTGCGGCTATTCTGGATACATACAATACGGCCATGGTGCAGCCAAATCCATTCTTTTCCGGAGAGATGAATTATCTGGCCAATAAGATGCTCGCACTGGGTGTGACGGATATCAAACAGACATTCCCGGAAGAGACGGTTATCAGCGATGGCAAAGATATCACAAAGATGGTAAAGGAAGCCTGGGACTTCCTGGTAGAACATGCGTTTGTGATGTAGAGAGAATTAACAGGGCGTTATGCCTTGTTTTTTTGTGCCCTTTTCGTTGAGAGATATAGAAAGGGGTGATAAAATAGCTATAGAGTTAGATAAAGCTAACACAAGGAGAATATATGATAGGACGTTGGATCATGGAAATTATGGTGCTTTGGATCTGTTATGGTGCCTACATGGCCGTTTTAGTGCATCGCAAAGGCCCTGTCGGAGCTATCTTCTTCTATCCACCTGTGATGCAGGAACGGGTGATCGAGCTGGGATTGATGAGCAGGGAAACCATGAAAAAGAGACGGGCATTTGCCCACTTGTTGCTGCTGGGATGGATGCTGGTAGTGCCTTTTTTTCTGATGGTCTATATCAATCATGCGAACAGCTATTGGGACTATTTCTGGCAGTATTATGTCATGTTTATATCTGCGGAGTTCTTTGACTGGCTGTTTATAGACACCATCTGGGTGGCTTTGTCCGACTGGTGGATCATTCCGGGAACCGAAGATCTGAATCACACCTGGCACAGTGTGGAGATCAAGAAGTGGAAATGGATCCGGCTTTTCCCGGTGGCCGTTCCGATTGCGGCCATAGTTGCCGGCTTGTACTGGCTGGTCACATTGATTTAGCGTTTTTTTGATGGAAGGGGAGGCCTATGAAAAAAAGAATTGTACAAAGGACATCGGTGTTTCCGTGGAGGAGGGCATTCTTCATGCTGATCTGACACCAAGATGGATCCAGCCGACTACCTTTGGCGAAAAGAATGGAGTCCGTACCGAACGAAGTCAAGCGTTAGCTAGGCTTTTTCAACAGGCTCGGATCTCATATCAAATCGTACCGGATATGCATTGTTGGCAGTTATGCCATCTGGCCTTGGTCGTTCCCTTGGCAGACGGTTACTATGAGACCAAAGAACCATTAAACGCAGGAAAAGACAGACTTCTTATGCATAGAACCGCTCTACAGATCCGAAAGAATCTTCTGTGTTTGAAGGAAGCTGGGTATCCTCTATCCCCAAAGAAGCTGAACCTGTTGTGTTATATGCCTGTGGGAATCTTTGAAAGAGGATTGGCATGGATCTATCAGAGTTCATTCGGACATACCTTTATGTATGCGCATGCCATGAAGGCACCGGATGAAATGCATCGCCTGCACAACGAGTTCTATGCTTATATAGATAAAAAGAAGGAAAATGGACAATGAGTATTTCGGGAAATGTGGCAATGGCTATTTTACGAAGAATACAACCGGGAAAGGGTTCTTATGGCAATGTGGAAAAAAGCCGAAGAAAAGCCAGGAAGGAAAACGATGCGTTTGTGTTTACGTACCCGAAGACAAGGAAAGCAGAGCTTTCCTTATTGCCGGGCGCACAAAAACCTTGTCTGATCATCCGTCCGCATAATAGGAAGAACATAGATAAGGCAATTCTGTATATTTATGGTGGGGTTTCCAATCAATGGCATACCCAGAAAGGAATGGCAATCCGGTATGCGATAGATACCGGTACGGAAGTATGGTATCCGGTGTATCCATCCATGACAGAGGTGGCAGTCAGCGAGTCAATTGCGTATCTGACCCAGATCTACCAACGGATGACACAGCAGTACCAACCGAAAAAAATCATCCTGAGCGGGGTATCTATGGGTGGATATTATGCTCTTCAAATCTTAAATAACATTAATCATAACACCTTAGATCTGCCGAAGCCGGGATTGATCCTGGCCCATTCGCCCGGGGGTCTGCCGGATCGTGAACACGATTGGGCATTGATGAGGCAATATGAAAAGGACGATCCTTTGTTTGCGGAAGAGGATCTGCGGGTGATGGAAAAAATCACACCCCCAAATCCACCGGTTCTCGAGTGGATGTGGTATCCGGCACTAGGAGACTTTCGAGAGGCACCACCAACCTATCTCTATTATGGACAGGAAATGTTAGCGGGGAATACATCACTCTATCAAAGAGCCTTTGAACGAAGCGGATCATTGGAGCAGCTTCATATTCGGATCACAAAGAACATGATGCATGGATATTCCTGTCTGCCGGTATTTCCGGAGAGCAGAAAAAGTTATAACGAGACACTAAAATGGATCGAAAACCTATAGATCATCCTTTGGAAAGGATGATTTTTTTACGTAAGGGACCATTCTTTGTATAATAGAACTATGCAGTATATCTTAATGATCTTTTCATGGATCAGCTTGTATTTTTTTATGAAAGCACGCATTGAAGGAAACATGATCCGCTCTTTGTTTTACAAGGTGATTTGTTCCTCCGGCTTTTTGTTGACAGGCATTTATCTCTTATATATGGCGCCTTCTCGCTATTCATGGTTGATGGCATGTGGCTTGTTCTTTGGACTGTTGGGGGATATCTGGCTGGGATTGAAATGGATCTATGAAAAACAGCAGGATCTCTTTATTCTGGCCGGCTTTTTCTGTTTTGCGATCGGACATTTTTTCTATATTATGGCCCTGTGGATGCATTCTGTCCGCAATGTTCCGCTGTTCTGGTGGCTGATTCCGTTGATCCTGGCGATTGTGAGCAGCTATGCGGTTGTGACATACAGTCGGAAAAAGGGGATCCGTTATGGGAAGTTTCAACACATAGCGGTAGCTTATGGCTCATTTCTGCTGCTGATGACTTTGTTGGCAGGAAGTGTTTCCATATGGACACAGGGACAGGATCAACGAGCTTTCTTTGTGCTGGTCGGAGGTCTTTGTTTTGTGATATCCGACTTGGTTTTAAGTATGATTTATTTTAAAAAGGATACAAACAGTCCAAAACGAATCATTTTTAATCATGTGATGTATTATATGGCACAGTTTTTCATTGCGTTTTCGATATTGAGGTGACTATGAAACTTATATTTTTAGATGCGGACGGCACATTGTTGATGGCAGATGGAATCATTCCCCAAAGGGCCAAGGAGGCTTGCCGGCTGGCACAGAGCCAGGGACATAAGATCTGTCTATGTACCGGGCGGCAAAAACCGGAAATCACAAAGGAGCTGCAATCTATTCAGTATGACGGGATCGTGGCTGGTGCAGGTTCCTATGTGGAAGCGGATCACAAGATCTTGAAAGAAAGAGGGTTGCGAAACGAACAGAGGAAACAACTGTATAACTACTTTTCCAAGCGGCCGATCCCAACCATTTATGAAGCAACCGAAGCTATTGTTGCGGATGCAAGGGTCAAGCCGGTCTTTGATCAGCTGATTGAAACGCATTGTTCTCATTTATCCAAAGAGGCGTATGAAAAACACGGACTGATCCAGCTGAAGAAGATATGGAAAACCGGGGATCCCAAAAAGATATCATTTAATAAGATTACATTTCTGTCTTCCGAAGTAGGATTTTCACAAATATATGCAGACTTATCCAAGGATTTTGAAGTGATTCCTTCCACCTTTGCCCCGTTTGGAAAGGATTCGGGAGAAGTGGCTGCCTATGGGATCACCAAAGCGATGGGAATGCGCGATCTGATGGATTATTTCGGTGTGGCGCAAGAAGATGTCATTGCGATCGGGGATGGAGCCAATGATCTGAATATGTTTGAAGTGGCCGGTCAGTCGGTTGCGATGGGCAACGCAAGTCAGGCAGTCAAGGAAAAAGCTGATATAGTAACGGCAGATATTGATAAAGACGGTATCTATCAGGTGTTTTCTTTGTTCAATCTGTTGGGGTGATAAGATGACTAAAAAAAAGAAACAAACCCGTTATGAAGAAATCCAGGCATTAAAGGATGATAAGATCAATGTATTGCTTGCGGGAGCTTCCGGCTGCGGAAAAAGCACGTTGATCAATGCCATTCTGGGATCATCGCAGGCACCGGAAGGAGCCGGGATCGCAACCACTGAAATCGGTATTTATCAGAATGAACAACTGCCGTTCCGGATGATTGATACGGTCGGGTATGAATACAGCTTTCTTAAACAGTATCGGATCCGAAGAGAATTAGCGCGATTCAGCCGCTCCGGGATCCGGACAAAGGATACGGCAAAACTGATCCATATGATATGGTTTTGTATCGACGGAACCAGTCGACGCATCGATGACCGGGTGTTGGATTCGTTAGCCGATATTACCAAAGACTGGAAGAACGTACCGATCTTGGTTGTTCTGACGAAGTCGTATTCACAGCCGGATGCACAGGAAAACCAGGAGATGGTCTCCCAGCATATATGGCACTATAACGAAAAACACAGACATCATCCATTGCAGGTTAAGGATATTATACCGGTCGTCGCCAAGGCATATCCTGTGGACACAACAACCATTGTTTATCCTTATGGGCTGGATGTACTGACAGCGAAAACCGAAGCGTTGGCCGGACAGAGCAAAGAAACCGCTGCGCATTCGGTGAAGGAGCTGGATCTGAAGATGAAACGTACCCTGTGCTATTCTATTGTAGCGGCTTCTACTGCTGCAGCTACAACGATCGGCGCTGTACCAATCACAACACCGGATGCAGCCATCCTGTACCCATTACAGTCAGGGATGCTATGGGCGATTGCCAAGGTGTATGGTTTAAACAAAAAGAATACCTCGAATGAGATCATTGAATCGATCATCCGGGCCGGAGGGACAACGATTGCCGGAAAGACAGCGTTGAACGTGTTGAAATCAATTCCGGGAATCAACCTGGCCGCCTCTGTACTCAATGCGGCAGTGGCCGGATCCATTACCTTGATTGCCGGAAAAATCTGTATGAATACTTTTGAAAAAGTGTATACCGGCCAGGTGGATGAACGGTCTGTTGACTGGGATACGGAAATTGCCGGCTTGTTTCAGAAGTATTTACCGAAGGTATTGAAAAAAGTCGAAAAATTGATGAAGGAAAATGATGGTCGGATCACAGTGCAGCAAATTGTGGACGTGTTGAAATCCATGACCAAGCTAAAATGAGTTTTATGATACAATGATTTTACATAAAAGAAGGAGGGATCTGCATGAATACAACGGTTATGTTAGTGGCTTTGTTGATCATCATTATTGCCAATATAGTCCTGCGTGTTGTATTGAATGGGAAAAGGGATGATGTTGCGCAAAGATTAACGCAATATCTTGTTCATAAGGAATATGACAAATTCGATGAATTGGTGGACTCCAAGGAAGCAAAGCGAGTGATACCATCATACAATCTGGCTTATTTTAAACTGAATAAAGCGATACAGATGAATAAGGATCAAGAGGTGGATCAGTTAATGCAGGAGATTGGCGGTATAAAGATGTCCAATCGCCAGAAAGAGGAACTGTATCTGCGCGTGTATAACTACTATGTTTTTAAACACAGGAAACAGAAAGCGGTGTACTACTTGACAAAGATCAAGGAAGAAATAAAAGATGAAGGTCTGATTCTTTACTGTACAAGGTTATATGACATAGAAATATTGAAGAAGGATAATCTGCTGAACCCTCTATTAGAAGAACTGGAAGACTTGTCGGGCCAGCAGCAGGTTTGGGATCTGACGTTGGTTTCCTTGATCTATAAAAATCAAAATAATGAAGAAAAAGCCATGGAATATGCCAACAAGGCAAAGCGTTTCATCGCCCAGGAGTAGGTTATGCGTATCGGAACAATAGGCAGCGGAACCATCGTGGATCGTATGATCCAGGCTGTCAAGCAGACAGAAGGTATGCAGATTGAAGCAATCTATTCCCGTTCGGAACAGAAGGCTCGGGCGTTTGCACAAAAACATAGTGTAAAACAATGGTATACGGATCTGGATGCGATGCTGGCATCGGATATTGATACTGTGTATGTAGCTAGTCCGAATTCTTTACACTACCCGCAGGCTTTAAAAGCTTTGCAGGCAGGAAAACATGTCATCTGTGAAAAGCCGTTTGTACCGACGGGTCGTGAATGTGAAACATTGTTTGAAACAGCTCGCGAGCATGGAGTGTATATCTTTGAGGCGATCACAAATCAGTTTGTTCCGAATTATCAGGTCGTCAAAGATCATTTAAAGGATTGCGGAAACATTCAGATGATCCAGGCCAACTATTCTCAATACTCCTCCCGTTATGGAAAATACTTGGCAAAGGAGCAAACCAATGCGTTTGATCCGGCCTTTTATGGGGGCGCTTTGATGGATATCAATGTATATTGTCTTCATTTTGTGATCGGTTTATTAGGGAAGCCCGATAAGGTCACCTATACAGCCAATAAAGGTTATAACGGCGTAGATACCAGTGGTGTGGTTGTGCTGCAGTACCCGGACCGGCTGGCAGTGTGTGTCGGTGCAAAAGATAGCAGCAGTGAAAACCAGGTGATGATCCAAGGGGATAAAGGTTGTCTGCGCGTCTATGGCTCCGGCTGCGGGGTTTGTGCCCAGGTGGAATTTCTGGAACCCAAAGGGGATATGATCGGAAAAAAAGATACTTCCCAGGCTATACAGCTTGGACAAGATCAGGCGTTTCATATGATCTATGAATGTCAGGCTTTTCAGAAAATCGTGGCAGAACGTGATGAAAAAACGTATCAGAAACTCTGTGAACAAACAAAGAATGTAGTATCGATTTTGGAAACATGTCGAGGTCAAATACAGTACGGGCAGTGAAAACTGCCTTTTTTATTTAATGAGAGTTTAAATTGTTAGATACCTTTATCTGTGTTACATTATATAGCAAAGGAGAATAAAGTGATAGGAATATATTTAAGCGGCACCGGTAATACGAAACATTGTGTTGAAGAATTCGTGCATTTGATGGATGCCTCAGCGCAATGTCTGCCACTGGAGGATCCTCTGATTGTACGTTGTTTAGAGAATCAGGACACAATTGTTTTCGGTTACCCGACACAGTTCTCCAACCTTCCTTTTATGGGGCGTGATTTTATCGTGAAAAACTGCTCTATATGGAAAGGAAAAAAAGTTTTTTGTGTTAATACACTGGGACTGTTCAGTGGTGACGGAACAGGGTGTGCTACAAGAATCCTGAAGAAGTATGGCGC
>DGUK01000005.1 GCA_002394635.1 Faecalitalea sp. UBA4312 | reverse complement strand
AGTTCGACCCTCCTCACCTCCACCAGAAGAAAGCTAAAAGTGTCAAAAAGCTTTATATAAAGTAAGTTTGGCACTTTTTTTTTGCCTGAAAGTCGTTTTTATGATTTGAGATTAATAGGAAAGAAATCAATAAAAGCGGCTCTGTCTAGCGGAACATCAACAGCTGCAATAGAAAGGATCCGACCAATCAATTCTAATGTTCATTCAATTAAAGAGATGTATTTAAATACGCTAATAAAAAAAATATATAATGGATAATTGCAGGTAAAAAAAATGAAAAAAAATCTAACTATACTAGGAATAGTATTGATTGTATTAGCAGGTGTGACAGGCAAATTCGTAATCAAGCCAAACTCTCAGAAATTAGCTCAGGAAATAGTTGATAATTTGAGAACAATTTGGGTGATTGTGAGTTAAACGACGTAAAATATGCAAAAGTTGAAGGTGCAGAATCATACATTACAATCTGGTCAGGAATGAAAGGGACAAACGATCCATATCAATGTGACACGGAGCGATACGTAACACAAGAAGTAATTTCATTATGGAAATGAATTTGCAGAAGAAAATGAAATAGATTATCAATTGACGTTAGATGAGAAAGATGGAATGAGTCATTCGAACATGGATAACGAAACAAAGGATTTTGAGTATACCTACTATCCAACATTAAATATAGAGCTATTTGAAGGGATTGCGGATGGTACAATTAAAGCAGAGTATGGGTCATAGTGAAGATGGTTGGAAAGATGACTTAGATTTTCTTTATCTGGATGTGACTCTATCCGGAGATCCATTGAAAAACTTATTTTTAGATGAAGAGCAGAAACTGTATGGTTATGATTTAGACAATGCTGATTGGGATGCCATGCAAATACCTTACAGGATCATGATAGATAGACATACACATGAGCTTGTTGAAGTAGAAACGGATATTAACCATGGTAACAACAGCAGTACTTCATCACAGATACAGGACATGGCATTTTTATCCATCGGCTTTAAGGCACAAGATACGGACAAAGAATACCTTTTCAGATTGACACCTATCTATAAATACAAAGGGGAAGGCGTGGAATTGTACGATGAAGATCGCTCTGGTTCCCTCAGATTACATATTTAAGCGTTTAGTGATTTCTAAATGCTTTTTTTGTCATATGTTTAATAATTCGTTATATATTAGTTATATATTATAAGTAGAAAGAAAGAGACGATACGATGAAAAACTTAGGATTTGGAATGATGCGGCTGCCGGTTATTAGCGGTCCGGAAGATTTTGATTATCTACAGATTGAACAGATGGTAGATTTATTTCTGGAACAAGGATTTACGTATTTTGATACAAGCTATGTCTATCATAATGGACAAAGTGAAACAGCGGTCCGTAAAGCACTGGTTGAAAGGCATCCAAGAGATGCCTATACAATTGCGACAAAATTTCCGACTTTTATGATGGTGCCGGAAGAACAGATCGAAGAGTTGTTTCAAAGCCAGTTAGATCGTCTGGGTGTTACTTATGTCGATTATTATCTGCTCCATAATATTCAGAATGTGTATTATGAAGGATACGATGGGCAGGGAGGCATTGTTCAGAAGACGCATTTGTTTGAACATGCCAAAAAGTGGAAGGAAGAAGGCAGGATTCGTCATCTAGGTATCTCGTTTCATTCTTCTGCCAAACTATTGGACCGGGTATTAAGCGAGCATCCGGAAATTGAATTTGTACAGATTGCCTTAAATCCGATTGACTGGGACAGTGAGCTGGTTCAAGCCGGTCCTTGTTATGAGGTCATCCGAAAGCACGGAAGAAAGGTTGTCGTTATGGAGGCTGTAAAGGGCGGAGGTCTGGCTAAATTGCCTGCTGAGGCAGAATCTATGTTAAAGGCGGCGCATCCAGATTGGAGCATCGCTTCCTGGGCTGTTCGTTTCAGCCTGGATCTGGAGGATGTCATTGCGGTGTTGTCTGGCATGAGCTCTGTTGAACAAGTTCGGGATAATACCAGGACAGCGAATACGGCGGACCCTTTAACGAAAGAAGATCGAGAAACATTATCCAAGGCGATGGCTCTTTACCGGGAAAGCGCACCGATTCCGCAAAGTCAGATTGATGCATACAAGGGACTGATGTATCATGGTGTGCCGGTTACAGCCATACTTCAGGCATATAGTATTTGCCAGATCCAGCCGGATCCCGGCTTCTCGGATGACAATAACTATTTGAAGAATGCAATCATCGAAGCAGAGCGTATAGATTTTACCAAGGGGCTCAGCAAACAATATGTCATCACCAAGGATGGTAAAGACATTACGGAAATGATCGAGACAGCTGTAACCTGGCTGACGGAACATACGTTCTGATCAAAAAAACCAACGTCACAAGGTTAGGAACCAACGTTGGTTTTTTGTTTGGATGCTTTATATCAGAACCGGGTTGTGTTGATAATCTGTCGGATCGATTTCATGTATTCATGGTCATGATCGACTTTAATAGAATATAAGGTAAACAAAGTATCGATCAGAAGCATCTGTGAAATGGTGCTTGTGACGGCTTCCGGTCTGAACTTGGTTTCCTCGGAGATGGAAACCAGAACAATATCCGCTTTTTTAGCAATGGGGGATAATGCGTTTGATGTGATACAGATAATAGGAACATGCCGTTCTTGCAGAATTTCAACGGCACGCATAATATCTTTGTTCCGTCCGGTGTGGGAAATGATAAAAGCACAATCTTCGCTAGTCAACTTTCCACAATTCATCAGCTGCATATGGAAGTCTTCTACATATTCGCAGCATAGTGATGTTCGAATGAATCGATGATACATGTTCCATGCGAGGATCGAGGAGCCACCCATGGCAAAAAGAAAGCATTTTTTGGACTTGGCGAGCAGTTGAATAGTGCGGTTCAGCGTTTCTTCATCTAAAAAAGATATTGTCGATGTTAATGATACGGTACCTTCATAGAATGTCTTCCTGGCGATATTCATCATCGAATCGTTTTCATCCAGGCTCATAAAGAAAGGATTATCGAGAGTGGCTTCGGCAAGATCCACGATCATTTCACGATAATTCTTGAATCCGATCTTTTTGGCAAACCTTGAAATGGCGGAAGTGGATACTTTGGTTTCTGCAGATAATTGCTGAATGGATAAATTGCGAATTTTTGACTGGTTGTCCAAAAGGTAATCTGCAATTATTTTTTCTGACTTACTTAAATCATTATAATGTCCTTTTATTCTACTGTTAAACTCTAAGCTCATATTAATAATCACCAAATATATTATATCAAAAATGTATTAAAAAATAGATGATTCATTAAAAAATGGTAATAATTTCCAAATAAGTTAGATAAAAATGAAAAAAACTTTATTTTCTTGTTGAAATTTGTGGAAAACACTTTTACAATGATAGCGTATACAAAGCATGCATGCTCCGCGGAAGTTATATTTTAATTGTTTGCAATTGAATTTTCAAGGAAAAGGGAGGTAAATAAATTGCACGTAACTATTACACAGGCTATTGTGATTGCAATCTGGATCGCATTAGTTATGTCTCGATCATTTTTAGGTGGAGCAACAACAACATTAAGATTTACTCCAATGATGACCGGACTGGTTGTTGGAATCGTATTTGGACAAGTTGAAAAAGCTATGATGATTACAGCTGCGATCCAGCTGATTTACATGGGTGTCTTCTCTCCGGGTGGACAGATGCCGAGTGAGCCGGCTATTGCAGCAGGTATTGCTGTTCCCGTTGCTTTATTGAGCAATCTGGAAGCGGAAGCCGCTATTGCGGTAGCTGTTCCGGTTGGTTTGCTGGGTTCTTATCTGTATCAGTTCCGTTTCTTCTTGAACACGTTTGTTATGCAGAAATTTGCCGATAAATATGCGAAAGAAGCAAACAGTAAAATGTTGTCTTTCTCTATTATCGGAATGCCTATTATTATTGCCTTTATTATTTTTGTGCCTTTCATGTTTATCGCACTATATTATGGAGCACCGGTGATTGCCAATGTCGTTGAATCACAATCCGGAAGTATTTTATTCCATATTCTGACTGTTGTCGGTGGTGGACTGGCTTCGATCGGTATTGCGGTAACAGTTTATGTAATTGGAAAGAAAAACTATATCGTTTTCTTCCTGCTGGCTTATTTTATGGCGATGGTATTAAAGGATATGAATATTACGATGATTACTTATGCGATTATCGGTTCAATCATTTCCTTCATTTATGTACTGGGAAAACAAGAAGCAGTTGGTAATCTGGCCGTTGCAGCCCCTTCTGACGGAGTGGCTGAAGACGAAGATGACTATTAAGAAGGAGGAAGGAAAAATGAGTGAATTCGAAAAGACAGATGTGAATTTAGCACCGGAAACCATCACCAAAAAAGATGTGCGTAATGCATGGTTCCGTTTCTATTTTGCGGATGAAATCCCACATTCATTTGATAAATATATTGCGCCGGCTTTGATGTGGTCATTGATGCCGATCTTAAAAAAGCTGTATAAAAACAAGGAAGATCTGGCGGAAGCCTATCAAAGACATCTTTTGTTCTTCAATACACAGATTTCCTGGGGTGGAGGTATTCTGACCGGAATCATGGCTTCATTGGAAGCAACCAGAGCAAAAGAAGTGTATGAAAAAACACCGATTACCATTGATGATGATCTGATTTACAATACAAAAGCCGGTTTGATGGGGGCTTTGGCCGGTATTGGTGATTCCATTGACTCCGGAACTATCCAGTATATCTTTATTGCGATTGCATTGCCTTGGGCACAGAAGGGAAGCCCGCTGGGTGCTTTATTCCCGTTTATTTGTTTCTCTGTTTATCAGTTATTGATTGGATGGTATTTTGCTAATCTGGGATTCAAACTGGGAAGAACGGCAGCCACAGAGATCGTTGGCTCCAGAATGCAGGGAATTATTGAAGGATTATCTATTCTTGGATTGTTCATGATGGGAATCCTTGCAGCAAGTTATGTAAAAGTTTCAACTGGTTTAGAGTTTACTTTGTCAGGAAAACCATTTGTGATCCAGGAAATTCTGGATGGCATTATGCCGGGTATCTTACCGTTAATAACAGTCAGTGGCGTTTACCTGTACTTTACAAAGAAAGGATTGAATGTCACGAAAGCATTGATTGGCTTGACCGTGATCCTTGCCGTGTTGGCAGGTATCGGAATTCTATAGGAGGCTATTATGGGAAAAGTTGTATTAGCTAGAGTGGATACACGACTGATCCATGGACAGGTGATGACCAGTTTATCGAAATCAGCCGGTGCTACCGCCATCTTTGTGGCAGATAATCCCTCTGCGCATGATGAATTTACAAAGAATATTCTGTTAGGTGCCGGTTCCAGAACCGGATTAAAAGTACGTGTCCTGAAGGAAGACGGGGCTGTACGTTACTGGAACGATCGTCAATATGATAATTATAATGTCATCTTGTTAACTAAGACGATTGAAGTAATGGCTGAAATTATTCGTAGTGGTGTTCCTGTTAAAAACCTGAATCTGGGAGGCATTCCTCAACGACCGGGATTGACACCTGTCATTAAGGAAGTTTCCATCACAAAGGAACAGCTGGAAATTTTAAAGGATCTCAGAGATAACTACGGCGTGAATGTATATTTCCAGGCCATTCCTTCCAGCAAGAAGGTGAGCTTGGCTGAAGCTGAGAAATTATTTTAGCAGGTGATGGGATGATTGGAATTTTATTGATTAGCCATGGAGGATTTGCTGCAGGCTTAAAAGACAGCCTGCAGCTGATCGTAGGTGAGTTTGAAAAAGTAGATACAGCCAGCCTTGTTGCTGGCGAAGACTTTGAGGTCTTCAGAAAAGAGGTTTATCAGAAAATAGAAGCTTTGGATGACGGAGACGGAGTCCTTGTGTTTGTTGACTTATTTGGAGCTTCTCCATACAATGCTGCACAATATGCGGCGATGGAAATGGGAAAAGACAAGGTAGGGGTCATCAGTGGAATGAACCTGCCGATGGTACTGGATGGTGTTTTGTCCAGAAATCAGTATTTATTAAGCGATCTGGTCGACTCTTTGATTGAAACGGGAAAAGACGGGATTGCCAAACCAACTGTCATCATTGCCGATGATGAGGATGGGGACTACTAAATGAAGAAGGTTTTGATTACACCACGCTCTTTTGGAAAATACAATCGAGAAGAATTGGTGGAAATACTGAAAAAAAATGACATTCAACCTGTTTTTAACCCATATGGTACGATACTGACCGAGCAGCAGATGACAGAGTTGATGGCAGACATGGACGGTTTGATCGTCGGAGTGGATCCGGTCACAAAGAATGTCATTCAGGCTGCTCCAAATCTAAAGGTGATCTCTAAATATGGGGTTGGTGTTGATAACATTGATATCCCCTATACAAAACAGCAGGAAATACCTGTATATCGCACAGTAGGGGCTAATTCCAATGCGGTTGCTGATTATGCATTTGGTCTTTTGATGGCAGTCAGTCGACGAATTGTGGAAATTGATCATGGGTGTCATCATAATGATTGGAGCAAAAAAGAAGCGCTTGATATCTATGGCAAGAAAATCGGTATTTTAGGTTTAGGTGCTATAGGTAAGGGTGTGGTAAAAAGAGCACGCGGATTTGATATGGAAGTATATGGATATGACGTATTTAAAGATGAAGAGTTCATCAAAGAATACAATGTTCATTTTACCGATGTGGATACGATCATAAAAGAATGTGATTTTATCTCGCTGCATCTTCCTTTACTGGATAGCACAAAACATATTCTTAATGAGAAGAATCTTGCGAATGCGAAACCGAATTTGATCATCATCAATACAGCCCGAGGTGGCCTGCTTGATGAAACAACGGCTTATAAGCTGTTAAAGGAAAAGAAGATCTACGGACTGGGTGTTGATGTATTTGAACATGAACCGGCAGAAACTTCTCCTTTACTGGAATGCCCGAATGTGGTTGTTGGATCGCATACGGCAGCATCCACGAAAAATGCGATTGAGCAAATGAGCTTAATGGCAGTAGAAAATGTTTTAAAAGAATTGAAAGAAGGTCGGAAATAAGCATATGGACGGTATATCATTACTAAATCAATTAAAAAAAGAAAAGCTGGTCGCTGTCATCCGGGGAGATGATGAAGAACAGGTTGAAAAGATTGTCGAAGCTGTTTATGCCGGAGGCATTCATTTTATGGAAATCACTTATACGATTCCCGGTGCACAGCAGATAATCAGCCGTTTAAGTGAAAAATACAAAAATCAACCAGATATTGTAATTGGAGCTGGAACGTGCCTGGATATGGTGACCGCCAGAAGTGCTATTTTATCCGGGGCTCAGTTTGTCGTGTCTCCTCATTTCGACAAAGAAATCATGAAACTGTGTAATACATATCGGATCCCGTGTTTTCCGGGGGCAGCTACTGTAGAGGATATGGTGGAATGTCTGAAATACGGAGCTCAGGTCATCAAACTGTTTCCAGGGGATCTATATGGACCGAAAGCTATTAAATCCTTTAAAGGACCTTTACCTCAGGCAGACTTTATGCCGACAGGAGGAGTCAGTGCCGGAAATATCAAAGAATGGTTAAGCAACGGAGCCGTTGCGGTTGGTACTGGTGGTTCGCTTACAAAAGGAGCGAAAACTGGGGACTATAACGTAGTCAAAGAAGAAGCCGAAAAACTTGTATCTTTAGTGAAAGAATATGAAAACAAATCTTAATCTGAATCAGATTCAGCTTATTATTTTTGATTTAGATGGCTTGCTGGTAGATACAGAAAAAACATATTCTGAAGGTTGGCGATATGCACTGGATAAGAATCATATCGCAGTACCTGACGATGTCATCAACAGCTGGGCAGGGATGAGTTTTCAACAAACAGGTGCTTATCTGATGAAACGCTGTGGTTCGGAAAGGATATATAAACAGATCCGGAAGGATCGTGAAGAATATATCTATCAATCGCTTTACAATGATCGGATCATGGTGAAACCTTATGCAAAAGAATTGTTGGTGTATGCCAAAAAGAACGGATATACCATCGGATTAGCAAGCAGCACAAAATCCAAGCGGGCAAAGGCGATTCTGGAATATCATCATATCATCGAATATTTTGATTTTATGGTATTTGGGGATGACACAAAACGGTTAAAACCATACCCGGATCCATATCTAGAAGTACTGAAAAACGCTAACGTAATGCCTTCACATGCCGTGGCGCTCGAGGATAGTATGACCGGCATCCAGTCAGCTGATGCGGCGGGGATTGCTGTTGTCTGGGTTCCGGATCAGTCAATGCCGACCGATATCAGATATACTCCTGATAATGTTTTCTTGGTTTCGCATGATCTTTTGGCTGTGAAGCATATTCTTCAGGCAGTGAGGGAATAAAGATGTTGACAATGAAAGATCTTCTGTTTTCCTTTGGGATTCTTCATGATAAAAGATATCGGGAAAAGGAAAAAAGGCAGTATCGTCATTTGCTGAAAGTACAAATGGCGTCAGTAGGATATACTTTGAAAGAAAAACGAAAAGATTCCTCTTTTTTAGGGACGAAAAAATCCTGTACGAATCTTTTTACTGACAATATAGAAGATGCCCGTGTAGTGGTCATCGCTAATTATGATACGCCGATGAAACAATGGCTGCATACAGACAGATATGCTTTTTATCCACCACAACAAAAGGGAAATGTGATACTGAATCTGCTGGTACCCTGTATCTTGTTTTTATTAACGATGACAGTACTGATGTTTTATACAATTCCTGCCTACCAGGCCGGACGGTCTATGATGCTGGTTGGTTCTATACTAATTGGGATCGTTGGCTTTTCCTTGGTCAGATATACACGTTCCGGTTTGGCGCAAAAGGGAAACAAGATTTATAATACTTCAGGTGTTTTGACAAGCTTGATGATTGCACAACAGCTGTCTGAAAAAGACAAGAATAAAGTGGCATTTGCGTTTGTAGATGATGGTTGTCAGACACAGTTTGGTGCCAGGCTGCTTAAAGAAAGCCTCAATGGAAGCTCTTGTATCCGAGTTTACCTGGATTCAATAGGAAATAAAGGCGACATGGTCTGCATGGGACACGTGCATCCGGACTTGTTGCCGGAGGTCCATGAACGTCCTTCGGATCTGGAACACCTGGGGGATCTTCTTGTTACATGCGGGCAACTGGAGAATGATAAGGTAAGAGTGTATAAAGATGACGTATTTCAGATGGAGAATATCGAAATATGCTCAAAGACAATACTATCGTGGTTAGAAAAAATAAAGGAGTAGACGTGAAAAACTATATTGGATTATACGGACTTGGAGTGATGGGAAAAAGCTTATGCTTGAATATTGCCAAACATGGCTATTCGATCGGAGCTTTTAACAAATATAATTATGAAGATGTAACAAAATCCTTTGTAAGCCAGCACGCGGATAACTTACCGGTTCATGGATATGAAACACTGGAAGCATTTATGGATTCCCTGGAAAGTCCGAAAAAAGTTCTTTTAATGATCACAGCTGGTAAAACGGTTGATGATGTCATAGAAGAATTGTGCCCTTATTTACAAAAGGGAGATATTATTATGGACTGCGGTAATTCCTATTTCAAGGATACGATCCGCAGGGAAAAAGAATTAAAAGAAAAAGGCATTCATTATTTTGGAATTGGTGTATCCGGTGGTGAAAAGGGTGCATTGGAAGGTCCAAGCATTATGCCCGGAGGCAATCACGAAGATTACGAGAACTATCTAGGAGAGCTTCTGGAGACCATTGCGGCCCATACAGAGGATGGAACACCTTGTTGCAGCTATGTGGGAGCAGATGGAGCAGGTCACTATGTCAAGATGGTGCATAATGGAATTGAATACAGTGATATGCAGATCATCAGTGAAGCTTATTTTATATTGAAAAATGTATTGGGATTAACTAATGAAGAGATGGCTTCTGTATTCAAAACCTGGAATGAAGGCCGGTTACATTCTTATCTGATTGAAATCACTTCGAAAATTTTATTAAAGAAGGATGATAAAACGAATCAGGATATGATCGATGTAATCCTGGATCAGGCCGGTCAAAAAGGAACAGGAAAATGGACAAGTATGGAAGCACTGGATATCGGAAGTTGTGTCCCGACCATCACGGAATCCGTTTTTGCCCGCTGTCTTTCCTCTTTGAAGAAAGAAAGAGTAGCGGCTTCCAAAACTTTTGAGCATGCAGACTGGGATCTGGATGTCGACAAGAAACAGATGATCGATGATCTGGAAAAGGCAGTGTATGCCAGTAAAATACTATGTTATGCGCAAGGCTTTCGTCAGTTGAAAGATGCATCCAAGGTATTTGGATGGGATCTGAATTATGGACAAATCGCATTATTGTGGCGAGAAGGATGCATTATCCGTGCCCAGTTCCTTGATAAGATCAACCAGGCTTATAAAAAGGATCCGGGCTTGGATCATTTGATGCTGGACAGCGGATTCTCCGAAGAAATAAAAGACGCATTACCGGCATGGAGAAAAATTGTAGCTACGTGTATGCAGAGTGGCATTTATATTCCGGCGATTGCGAATTCGTTGATGTATTTTGACGGCTACACAAGCCGACAGCTGCCTGCTAATCTGATCCAGGCTCAAAGAGACTGGTTTGGTGCTCATACATATCAGCGGATCGATCATGATGAAAAAGAGTTCTTCCATACGCAATGGGAGAAAGAATAAAGGCAACATGTCCTGTCTTCATAAAACTGTGGATTGAAATTCCACAGTTTTTGTTTTTTTTCAGAAAAGAATTGGATGTATTAAGGCAGATGGCTTGATAGTATAATTTAGAAACGCTAAAATAACTGTATAGAAGAGACGGGAGGAAGAATATGCCACCGAAACTGCCTGAAATGCCGGAAATTCCAAAGACATCGGAAGTGTCGAACATTCCGGATCATCCACAGCCAAAGAAGACACCAAAATGGATAATCGCGATACCGATTATCGCTGCGATTCTGATTCAATTAGGAATGATTGGAATATGGGCCTATCGCCAAATTACAAAAACCGAGCAGATAGAGATGGATGTGCCGGATCTGGTCCTGGAAGAATCGGAAGATGATTTCTTTAAAATAGAAGAGGATATCGATGATGCAGACCAGGGAAATATGACAGCGAATGAGATGCTCGATATTCTCAATGAGAATTTTGAAGGACAGGGGACATGGGAGATTTACAGCCAGGACGCTGATCAAATTGTTTATTCGTTTAAGCTGGAAGGGAATCTGGAAGAAGCGTTTATCGGATTGATGTCTGAAATAATTGAGGAAGGATATTTGAATTCGTACGATCAGGCTGCCTATGATGATTTAAAGGAAGAGATGTGTGACTTATCTGAAATCATGTCGGAGAGTTCCGGCAAAACGGTCGGATTGGTGATTCTGAATCCGAAAAATACGGAGAATTCTCTGGTTTCCTTTATGGATGGGGAAGTTATTAACGATTTTACAGAAGATGAATAAGGATGGTCGATTCGACCATCCTTTTATAGTACTTCCAGCAGTTCAATTTCAAAGTTTAGTTCTTTACCTGCCATTTCATGATTCATATCAAAGGTAATTGTATCTTCAGATTTATCTTTCACAGTGACACGGAATGCTTGTCCGTACATATCTTGCAGCATAACCGGCTGCCCGATTTCTAACTTTTCCGATCCCGGGAGCTGAGTAAACGGAATGGAGATTATTTTTTTTGGATCGGCTGGACCATAGGCTTCTTCCGGCATCAAATGGACATTCACTTTTTCTCCTACCTCCATATTGACAACCGCTGCATCAAAGCCTTTGATCATCATCCCTGTAGCACATACAAATTCCAGGGGTTCATTCCGGTCATAAGAGGAATCAAACTGGGTACCGTCATTTAGGGTGCCACGGTAGTGAACACGAACTTTTTTTCCGGCATTTTTTCCTTCCATGGTCAGCTGCGGACCACAGTGTCCTCCACATTCATGATCTTCCCCACATTCGTGATCATGGTGATCACAGGTGGAACCCTGAGAAACAAGATCTCCATGGATATAGTCAGCGACAGCTTTATCCACATCGCCGGAAGCACCGGAACAAACTTCGATTCCCTGTGCGTTTAATGCGTTCAAGGCTCCGTTTCCTAATCCGCCACAGATCAATAGATTCACTTTATGATTTGATAACACACCTGCCAGGGCACCATGGCCGGCTCCATTGGAAGATATTACCTGACTGGAAAGAATCTTTCCGTCTTCTACTTCGAATAGTTTAAATGCCTCGGTTTTCCCGAAATGTTGGAATACGTTTCCATTATCATAAGTTACTGCAATAATCATGTATAACCCTCCTAATAATAACTAACCTATACTATATCATGATTTTATATAACAGAAAATACATAATAATAACCTCTTCATATAGTAATAAAAACTAGATGATGCTATAATTTTAGCAGGAGGTGAGTAAATGCAGGCAACAATGCGTAATCCTTATCGGTTAAGTTTTGGAGAAGAACTGGCAAATTCTGTATCGCACGGTGTTATGGGAATCATAATTCTGCTGACTCTTCCTTATTATACTGTTCGTTCTTATCAGATCAGTGGTTGGAATTATACCATCGGGGTATCTGTTTTTCTGATTGGCATGTTCTTTATGTTTATGACATCTTGTTTATATCATACATCACAGTATGGGACTACCTACAAATACGTAATGAGAAAACTGGATCATATTATGATTGTGGTGGCTATTGCCGGAACATATACACCGGTATGTCTGAATTTTTTAAACAATAAATGGGGTCTGGTTTTACTGGCCATAGAATGGAGCATGGCTCTGGCAGCAATTCTTTTAAAAGCGATCGCGAAAAAAAGTTATCCAAAAATATCCATGGGCATCTATATGCTTATGGGCTGGCTGGCTATCTTCTTTGTTCCTCAATTATTACAGAAGGAGGCCTTGCCTTTTATGGGTCTTATCTTACTAGGAGGCATTTTTTATTCCATCGGTGCTGTGTTCTATACCCAGCCCAAGAAACGGTATTTTCATTTTATATGGCACTTGTTCATTATTTTAGCATCGGTTTCACATATGATCGCGATCCTATACTTCATGTATTAGCGTTATTTAAACTGGCCTTAAAAAATAAAACTGTTCTGGGACTATATACAATGCCAGATTTTATCTATAATTCCTTCTGAGAAAGAAGGGAATGTGTATGCCGATTGAATTAATGTGGTTATTGTTTGTGTTGGTCGTTGGAACGGTTATGATTTTTGTGGTTTTATCTCATACGAAATTTACTGTCCGTAAAATCTCTATGATCGGGCTTATGGCAGCTTTGAGCTTTGTAGCCTATGAATTCTTTCGGATTCCCTATGGATCCAGCGGGGCATCCTTTCATTTAGGAAATACATTTACGGTATTGACTGCCTTATTGATGGACGGCGTATCAGGCGGCCTGGCTGGTGCAATCGGACTGGCTTTAGCCGATATCATGGCTGGCTATCCAGGTTATGCGATCACAACGTTCATTCTGAAGTTTATTATCGGTATCACCAGCGGATTTTTTGCGCACAAAGTGTTCAAGATCGATGAGAACTCCAGGATCCTTCCTATCGGGATCAGTGCAGCCAGCGGGCTTATTCTAAATGTGTTTACCGATCCGTTCCTGGGGTATTTCCGGGACCGGTACATCTTTGGACAACCTGCAAAAATTGTAAATATTCTGGTAAAGATGTCAGCTACTGCTACACTGATCAACACCATTCTATCAACGATCTTTGCGATACTGTTATATATGGCTTTACGCAAAGTGATAAAAAAAGAAGAATAAACGGATTATTTAAAAATCCGTTTATTTTTTTTGTTGACATGAACTAATTATAGGTGAATTGTAAGCATGTAAAAAGATTGTATAAAATAAATTTAACAAAATATAAAAGGAGGTACAATCAAATGAAAAACGAAAAATTATTAAAAGATATGCGGCTATTGTAACAGGATTATCGAGAAACTCTATAGCACATGCGTTCCAGGCAAAGATCTTTAACGCACAGGGATTTACAAAATTAGCTGAAAAATATGAAGAACATGCAACAGAAGAAAGAGATTTCGTAGAAAAGTATGTTGATCGGATCATGGACCTCGGAGGTAAAATGGTATTGGAAGATATCAAAGGACAGCCGTTGTATACAGATATCATTGATTATCTGAAATCGGAAGAAAAGATTTCGGTTGATGGAATCGCCTTAGTAGAGCAGATGATGAAAGACAACGAGATGGATGTTGTTACTTATGATCTTTTCAAGGAATACGTGGCTGATGAATACGAAGATCTTTACTGGACACAGCAGCAGCTGGATCTGATTGATATGATTGGCAAAGAAAACTACCTGACAAAACAGTTATAAGGAGATTTATGAAAGCAGCCGTACGTTTTTATTCACGCGCAGGAAATACCATGGGGATTGCCCAAGCGTTAGCCGATGGTGCTGGTGTGGAAGCGGTGTCTGTTGATCAGCCGGAAGCAGTTCTGACAGAGAAAGTTGATGTTTTATTTATTGGGGGAGCTTTATATGCCTATGGTCTAGATAAACACCTGAAAGCATATCTGGATTCATTATCAGCAGAACAGGTAGGAAAAGCTGTTGTATTCTCAACTTCATGGGTTTCTAAACACGCTTTGGATCTGATTCGGAAGAGCCTGGAAGAAAAACAGATAGAAGTAGATAAGAGAACTTTCTATTGTAAGAGCAAAGAAGTCAATGCGCAAAAGGAATCTGCTCGGGTGTTTGCCAAAAGCTTCCTTTAACGAGGCGTACTAAGGTACGCCTTTTTTTGTAGTGTTAAAAAGGATAGACGTTATAAAACAACACTTCATTTAAATATCTGCGGAGATACCCGGTGATAGGATGGGTAGAAGTGATGCCAGAAAGCATCATAATCTTCATAGGTAAAGGCATCACCAAGGACAAGTACATCATAGGTGACATGATTAAAAATATAGCGGACTTCACTGACCTTGAAACCGTTGTGCAGATAGAACTGCAGTCTTTGTTGACGTTGGCTCGTATTTTCTGAAGTGACCAGAGGGGACTCGATATCGACGGTGATGCGATGATGTGGAAAATGGTTATGGATGATTTGTAGGATACGGGATCCATAACCTTGATGACGTCTGGTTCCTGTTACCGCAAAGAATGTAATGTTCAACAGATCCTCATACCGAATGAAGCTGGCAAATCCACAGAACCCATGATCATAAAAGCCGTACAGGGAAGATTCGTTTTGATACAGGAATTCGTAGGGAAGAAGCTCTTCTTCGGGAAATGAGTGCATATAGAGCATTTTTATGGTATGAAAATCCTTATGTTCCGGTGTGATTTTTTCAGCGTGCATACCTGCATTATAAGGAACGGATTCTTATTTGACAAGCGATACCGGATTAAGTATCATACAGACATTGGAGGTTTCTTTATGGAAACAATTGTCAGTTGGTTTGCAGCCACACTTGGAAAATATATATCCGCAAAGGCTTTGATTTTTATTGTATCGATGATACCGATTTTGGAATGTCGGGGAGGTCTGGTTATGGCCAGCTTGTTACAGGTGGACATTCGACAGGCAATTCCCATCTGTATAATCGGTAATATTATTCCGATTCCGTTTATTCTTCTTTTTATTCAAAAGATCTTTCATTGGCTGAAGCGATTTTCCTGGTCTCGGAAAATAGTGGAAAACCTGGAACAAAGAGCCATGAATAAAAGTGATAAAGTGCAGGAAAAGGAATTTCTCGGTCTTTTGTTGTTTGTTGGCATTCCGTTACCGGGCACCGGAGCATGGACGGGTTCCTTGATAGCTTCTTTATTGGAGATGGATCTGAAGAAAGCATCCTTGGCGATTCTGATTGGAATCTTTTTGGCTACTGTAATCGTTTCTTCGGTATCCTATGGATTGTTAAGCATGATTTAAGCGGATGGACCGCTTTTTTTAGTTAGGGATATTAAACTTGTATTCAATAACAGAAAATGTTTAAATGAACTTGTTAGTAGGTCTGTATGATGAAAAAAATGCCTGTTGAGAAAAAATCGTCCGTAAAGAACAGCGCCCTTCGGGTGTTTCTGACCGGTATCGCGATCCTGGTGCAGTTATTCTGGATCATGAACTTTCTAGGAGCTTTTCGGATCTTATCGCAAGATGTCAGCCGGATCGTCAGCGTGCTGGCTGTTTTTGTTGCGCTGTGGATCTATGGCCGGGATAAAAATATGTCTATTAACGTGCCATGGATGGTTCTGATCCTGATTTTTCCGATTGTCGGTCTGATTTTGTATTTTATGATGGGACGGACCAGCTTGACCAACCCGATCCGAAAGGTTTACCGGAAAATTGACAATATGCTGGACCCGTATTTCCGACAGGATCCATTGATTCTGCAGGATCTGAAACATGAGGATCTGGCAATATATAACCAGGCTTACCTGATCCGTCACTCGGGAAACTTTCCTATCTATGAACATACGGACATCACATATTACAGTACAGCCTACGAGGGTTTTCTTGCTCAGTTAGAGGCTTTGAAAAAGGCGAAACATTTTATCTTCATGGAATATCATGCGATTGAGGATGGTGGCAGCTTTCAACAGATGAAAGATATCCTGGTGCTAAAAGCCAAAGAAGGGGTGGAAGTGCGGATTGCTTATGATGATATTGGCAGTGCCTTCTTCTTAAATAAACAGTTTAAAAAACAGATGGAGGCAAACGGGATCCAGTGCCGCATCTTTAATCCGATCCGTCCGTGGATCCAGATGTTTATGAATAATCGTGATCATCGTAAGATTATGGTTATTGACGGAGAGATTGCGTTTACAGGCGGATACAATCTGGCGGATGAATATTTTAATATTACGCACCCGTACGGCTACTGGAAGGATACAGGGATCCAGATGCGTGGACTTGCCGTCAACAGTATGACATTGATCTTTCTGGAAATGTGGAATGTACTGGAACATTCCGATCACGATATAACACAGTATTTACGGGCTAAGCCGGTCGTTGCCCGCGGCTATGTGCAGCCCTATGCTGATTCCCCTCTGGATGAAGAATATCTTGGGGAAAATGCATATATGAATATTCTAAACAACGCAAAGAAGTACGTGTATTTTGTCACGCCATACCTGATCATTACCGATGAGATGGTTCGAGCTATGACCCTGGCTTGTAAACGAGGTGTGGACGTTCGCATCATTACTCCCGGAATACCGGATAAAAAGATCACCTATCGAATTACTCGTTCAAATTATCGTGTTTTAGTGAATCGTGGTGTTCGGATCTATGAATATACACCGGGTTTCAGTCACGCAAAAATGTGTGTTTCTGATGCGGAAACAGCCATTATCGGAACGATCAATCTGGATTACCGTTCGTTGTATCTGAACTTTGAAAACGGGGTCTTCCTCTATGATGTCAAAGCAATCCATGACATCTACGAGGATTTTATGAAGATGTTCGAGCAATCACAAGAGGTCACTAAAGAATACGAAGGGGATGCACCGATGTTGCTGCGTACATGGAATGCACTTTTACGTTTGATGGCACCTCTATTCTGATACTTGTCAAATTTGACAATGACCCTTTATAATATAAGAGCTGGTGTCATAAAGGAGGGTTATTTACGCCAACAAGAACTGTTTTTTTAGTGGATACGGAAAATGTGGGGACCCACTGGAAAGAGCTATTGGAAAAAAGCACAAAGTATGATCGCATACTTTTATTCTATACAGATAATTCCCCTTATGTATCTTATCCGGATCTGGAATACATATGCAGACATACCGGATCCTTTGAGATGATCGCTTGTCATACCGGTCGGAATGCGTTGGATTTCCAACTCGTCAGCTATCTGGGATTTCTTTTGAAATCAGCGCCGAAAACACGATATGTCATTTTCTCAAACGATAACGGATATGATGCTGTAATTCGATTCTGGTCTGCGCGTGAGATACATGTATCTCGAGTATCTGTGGATCAGCTTCTCAGTCAGAAGACAAAAGCAGAAGAAAAACCGGTGGAAACCAAAGCACCATCGGTATCTAAACAAAGAAATGTAAAACATCCGCCTGCAGTACAGGCAGAACCTAAATCCAAGAAACCATCGGTCCGGCAGGGCATGGTAGAATCTATCGTCAATCATCATGTTGAATCCAAAGAGGATGCTAATAAGGTGACTAAAATTCTCTTGACAGAAAATTTGAATGATTTACGAGAGATCCATAATGATTTAGTCAAAAGCTTCGGTATGGAAGCCGGCTCTGATCTTTATAAAAAGATCAAACCGGACATACACAAATTGAAAAAGTAAGAAAAAAAGACACCAGAAAAAAACGGATCCGATGATCCGTTTTTACTTTATTTCTTATATGTTTTATGTAGAATAAATATCACTAAGAACATTAGGATAACACCAAATGCCAAGGAGATAAACGCATTCTTGACAATGCCGGCGAATACATATGTGATGCAGGATACGGCAGCACAAGTTAACGCATATGGCAGTTGTGTCGATACGTGAGCAATGTGATTACATTGGGCGCCGGCACTGGACATGATGGTCGTATCGGAAATCGGTGAGCAATGGTCACCGCATACGGCACCGGCCATACATGCGGAGACACAGATGATAGCTAATGGATTTCCACCTGTCAGCGGGAATGCCTTTAGTGTGATCGGAATCAGAATACCGAAAGTACCCCAGCTTGTTCCGGTTGCGAAGGACAAGCCGACCGCAATCAGGAAGATAATGGCAGGCAGGAAGTTCAGGAAAGATCCCTGTGAGCTTTCTACGATGCCTGCTACATATTCAGCAGCGCCTAAGGAATCGGTCATTCCTTTTAATGTCCATGCCAAAGCCAGAATGGTCATGGCCGGAACCATGGCTTTAAATCCTTCGGTAATGCAGTCCATACAGTCCTTGAAAGGAAGGATCCGACGTACCAGATAGAAAA
>DGUK01000001.1 GCA_002394635.1 Faecalitalea sp. UBA4312 | reverse complement strand
TCGATCAAGTGGAAACGACCGCATTTGATGATGAAGTATATGGTCATATTGAAGTGGAAAGCGATATTCTAGATGAAATGGTATTGATCAAATCAGATGGATTCCCGACATACAATTTTGCCAATATCATCGATGATCATCAGATGCAGATCAGCCATGTGGTACGTGGAAATGAGTATTTATCGAGTACACCAAAATACAACTTGATCTATGATGCCTATGGTTGGCAGCGACCTGTGTATGTACACGTTCCACCGGTGATGAAGGATGAACAGCACAAGCTCTCCAAACGAAATGGGGATGCCTCTTTCCAGGATCTGATTGCCAAGGGATATTTGCCGGAAGCTGTGATCAATTATATCGCCTTGTTGGGATGGTCGCCTGAATCCGATCAGGAAATCTTTACGTTGCAGGAATTAATCGAACAATTCGATATCCGACGCATTTCCAAGCGTCCGGCGATTTTTGATATCGATAAGCTGACCTGGATGAACAGTGTTTATTTAAGGGACATGGACGATCAAGCGTATTATGATCTGGTTATTCCACGTTTAAAAGAAGTATTGCACAAGACGTATGACTGGAACTATATTGCCGATCTGATCCGTCCACGTATCAATACGTTGAACGATATTGCGCAGTTAGTAGACTTCCTGGATTCGTATGATGAGCAATACGATCTGGAAATGTTCCGCCATAAACGGCAGAAATCAACGAAAGAAAGCTCTTTAAAGGTTTTGGAAGCGATGATGGAGCCGTTGGCTGGTTATGAGCACTGGGAGGATGCCCAGGCACTGCATGAATACTTATTAAGCATGCCGGCACAGATGGGCGTGAAGAACGGTGTCTTATTATGGCCTATCCGTACTGCTTTATCCGGTAAAAAGGCAACTCCGGGAGGAGCTACAGAAATCGCTTATTTATTGGGAAAAGAAGAATGTTTACGTCGTATTCAGATTGGAATCGATCGTTTGAAACAAGTGATCAATGAACCGGCTTAATCTCCGGTTCTTTTTCAGGAGGGATTATGAATTTCTTAGAAAATAAGTGGCTTCAGGCCGTTGTTATACTCCTTATCGGCTGGATTGCGGGCCCGTTGGTCAAGCGTTTATTTCTGAAATTGGGAAAGGCCATTCCTGAGCAGGGAGCGATGACATTTATTGGTTCTTCGCTCAGTATTATTATTCGGATCATCGGGACAGTCATGGCTTTATCCAGCTTAGGGGTCAATACCAATGTCATCGTCGGTGCCCTGTCTGCAGCCGGACTCGGTATTTCGCTGGCATTAAAAGAGAACATGGCCAATGTGGCTGGAGGCATCCAGATTTTATTGACCAAACCTTTTTCCATCGGTGATTATATCCAGATTGGTGAATATGAAGGGGCCTGTACACGTCTGGAGGTCATGTTTACAACGTTATTGACCTTTGACAGACAAGAGGTCGTCATTCCGAATGCGATGATCATCTCTTCCATTGTTGTGAATTATTCGAAGGAAAAAAATCGAAGGATCCATATTCAGATGCCGATTTCTCATTCTACCAATCTGCCTCGGTGCATGCATACCTTTGAACAGATTATACGCCACCAGCCGGAGATCTTGAAAAATGAGGAATCCATCCAGGTCACGGTCGACAATTTCAAGGAAAGATATGTTGTACTTGGCATCTATTGTTATGTTCCATACGAGATGTACTGGCCGACCTTGTTTGCGTTGCAGGAACAGCTGCAGCAGGCAAGAAAAGAAGTCGCTGAAGTACCGGCTTACAACATTCATGCAACCTCAGACAAATAAATGTGTAATCATGTGTATTTTTGTACATATATTGTAGACTTTACACATGATTTATTTTACAATATTGTCAGATAAGTGTATCGAAATGGGAGATGATTATGACAGATTATATTATATATGGCATTGTTGGTGTTATCGCGTTAATTGCCTTATTACTGCCTAAACCGATCCGCCATGCGATCACAACGATTTTTTCTTTTGGAGAATTCGGATTATGGGAGATACACTGGCGGCATGATACTGTAGATTTAATATCGAACTTCATTTTATTGTTGATGTTCATTTTCAGTGTTGGCTATTTTATGGTTCCATATTATCAGATAGTATATATCCTGCTCTATGGATTTGCGGTGATATGTCTATTGGCACAGACATATCGGGTCACCGATGACGACCCGACATGGAAAAGAATTCTGACATTACTGCCTTTATTGATCATGCTGGCCGTTGCTTTTTTGGGGGCTATGGGTATGTTTAACCAGCATCATGCAATCAAAGCTACGACTGTCTTTGTGAAGGCTTTAGAGAAAAAAGAACTGCTGGATCCGATTTTTTGGATCTCCAATCCGGAACCGCTCATTGTTATATTCCAGGCGCTTTCTTATTTTGCGTCATTTTATGTGGCGTGGGCACAGTTTAAGGCCATGCGTTTAGATGACACATACAAAGCCAATAACTTGTTCCTTCTATGGATAAAGATCATCTTTGTCTGTGCTATTTTGTTTGGATTGAACTTTGGTTTATATTTTGCATTAGAAAAAGCGTTTTATGTAGCTGAATAAGAGGTGTTGATTTTGATTAAAGAAAGACTGGAAGCATTGCGTCAGGAAATGAAAAAAGAGAATCTGTCTGCTTATATCATTCCCACCAGCGATGCTCATGAAACAGAATATGTTTGTGATTATTACGCATGTCGGCAGTATATGTCTGGATTTACAGGCAGTGCCGGCATTCTTGTTGTAGGGATGGAAAAAGCAGCCTTGTGGACCGATGGCCGTTATTTTATACAGGCGGCTAACCAGCTGGCCGGATCTACCATCGAACTGATGAAGATGGGCAACCCTGAGACGCCGTCCATTCCTGCTTATATTACCGATATGCTGAAGGCAGGGCAAACAGCCGGTTTTGATGGAAAGGTCATCAATTGGAATTTGTCCAAAAAATATGAAAGACTGTTACGGGCTAAAAATATCAAATGTCGTGACGATGTCGATCTGGTTGCCAGGATCTGGAAGGACCGACCTGCTTTACCTTCGACGCCTACATTTGCTCTTGAACTAAAATATGCCGGAAGGTCGTGTGCTGAAAAGCTGCAGCAGCTGCGTCATGTGATGGAAGCCAACGGCTGTAACAGTCACATCACCACAAAGATCGACGAAATTGCATGGCTGTATAATTTGCGTGCACATGATATTCTGTATTTTCCGGTAGCTTTAGCTTATACGATCGTAATGATGGACAAAGCTATTATTTATATGGATGGTTCGAGATTGGATCAAACAAGCCGTCAGATTTTTGAGCAGAACGGTATCATTGTCAAAGGTTATCATGAGATTTATGAAGATGTTCGGTCTTTGAGTGGCTGCGTTATGATCGATCCGGAACAAATCAATTCGACTTTAGCTAATTCTATAACAGCGGATATTTATACGTGTACTAATCCGATCATCGGGTTCAAATCGATAAAAAACGATGTTGAGATTGCCAATACAAAGCAGGCACATATTTATGATGGTGTTGCTTGTACAAAATTCATGTATTGGTTAAAAAAGAATGTGAAGGATACATATATAACGGAAATGAGTGCTTCGGACCATCTGAATCAGCTAAGAAGAGAACAGCCTGGATATATCGAAGACAGTTTTGCGACGATTTCCGCATACAAAGAACATGCGGCTATGATGCATTATCATTCGGAACCGGAAACGGATACACAGCTTTTACCGGAAGGTTTGTATCTGGTAGACAGTGGAGGCCATTATTTCCTGGGAACAACCGATATTACAAGAACCTATGTACTGGGGCCTGTTACCGACCAGGAGAAAAAATGGTTTACTTTGGCATTACAAGGACATATTCGATTGGAAAAAGCGCACTGGCTGTATGGCTGTCGCGGCATCAATCTCGATATATTGGCCCGTGGACCCTTATGGGATCGGAATATGGATTATCAATGTGGTACCGGGCATGGTGTCGGACATGTGCTGAGTGTTCATGAAGCACCAAACGGGATCCGTTGGCGTATAGTACCGGAGCGTAATGATTCCGGTATCTTGGAAGCCGGTATGATTACCAGCGATGAGCCTGGCGTATATATGGAAGGGCAGTTTGGCATCCGTCATGAAAATGAAGTTCTTGCCGTCAACGGACAGCAAAACGAATATGGACAGTTTATGCATTTTGAATGTTTGACCTTTGTTCCTTTTGACCGGGAAGGAATCGATCCTTCTTTATTGACAAAGGAAGAAACAGCTTGGTTAAATGACTATCATCAACAAGTATTTGAAAAAATCAGTCCTTATTTAACCGAAGAGGAATCGGCCTGGTTGAAAGAAATATGTCGCCCGTTATAATCTATGAAGGAAAGAATGATCTATTCTCAATGTCCATATTGTGGGCATTCGTTTCAAATTAAAAGAGATACATTTGGAATTGCTCGTATGAATCCAACAATGGACGAAAGATTAAACAATGGCACATATTTTACGCATCAATGCTCGCAGTGTCATCAATTATATGAAATTGAACAACCGTTTTTGTATCGAGACCCGAAGAAGAAATACATTCTACTTTTGACAAAACAAGAACATATTGATGCGCTGCCGGAAGATGAAGAAATCATTCGTTGTCAAAATGCTCAGGATTTCATATACTGTTATCGGGTCAAAAGTCAAAGTCTGGATCTGGATCTTGTGACTCGAAAAAGAAACAGTCTGGAACGTTTGAAACAAACTCGTGTTTGGTTTGATTCTTATGATAAGAAAAATGGATGTTTATGGTTTGATGTAAAAGGACAATGGGCTGCAATCCCATTATCCGAGAAAGAACAGAGAGTTTTGGAAGGAGAAGAACAGAAATGAAAATATTAGTGACCGGGGGTGCCGGCTATATCGGAAGTCACACATGTGTGGAATTATTGAATGAGGGCCATGATGTTGTCATCGTGGATAATTTATACAATTCTTCCTCTAAAGCAGTGGATCGAATTGAACAAATTACAGGAAAAAAGGTTTTGTTTTATGAGGCTGATATCCTGGATCAGAAAAAGATGAATATTATTTTTGATGAAAATGATATAGAAGCCGTCATCCATTTTGCCGGCTTAAAAGCGGTTGGAGAATCGGTGGCTAAACCTATTGAGTATTATCACAACAATATTGAAGGAACATTGAACCTGATCAATGTCATGCGGTATCACAATGTAAAAAATATTATTTTTTCTTCTTCAGCCACAGTCTATGGTTCGCCGGCTGAAATTCCGATTACTGAAACATGTCCCAAAGGAATCTGTACCAATCCATATGGATGGACCAAGTGGATGTTAGAACAGATATTGACCGATGTACATACATCCGATCCGGCATGGAATGTGCTTCTTCTTCGTTATTTTAATCCAATCGGAGCCCATGAGAGTGGTCTGATCGGAGAAGATCCGAAAGGAATTCCAAACAATTTATTGCCTTATGTAGCCCAGGTGGCCATCGGTAAACTGCCTTGTTTAGGTGTATTTGGCAACGATTACGATACACCGGACGGAACCGGCGTACGCGATTATATCCACGTGGTCGATTTAGCCAAAGGCCATGTGGCGGCATTGAAGAAAATTGAGGAAAATGCCGGTGTCAAGGTCTATAATCTGGGAACGGGAAAAGGCTACAGTGTACTGGATATCGTGCATGCCTATGAAAAAGCCTGTGGACATGCGATTCCATATGAAATCAAACCGCGAAGAGCCGGAGATATCGCAACTTGTTATTCAAGATGCGATCTGGCAAGGGAAGAACTTGGATGGCAGGCAAAATTTGATATTGATGATATGTGTGCTTCTAGTTGGAAATGGCAGAGCATGAATCCAAATGGATATAATGAATAACAGAATTAAATGAGCTGTTTGCCGACAGCTCATTTACTATTTGCAGAAAATTCGACGATTCTTTCTATTACACCTTTGCGACCTGTTCTTTTTCTATCATAAAACCAAAAGCTTGTTTATTCTGTATCTAAAGGGCAAGAGGCTATAAAAAAACTGCTTTAAGCAGTTTTGATGTTTTATCCAAAGATGCGTGCTCCGATAAAGGCAAGAGCAGACATGCTGACAAGGAAGAAAAGCCCATAAGGAAGGATCTTGGAAAGAAGTTTGGAATCCTGTCCTTTGGCATCCGCACTACTGAGTCCGATGGCAAGGCTTTGCGGTGACAGCATTTTTCCTGCAGCTACTCCTAGGGAGTTCAGAGCCACCATCCAGTATGGATCAATATGCAGATGTTTGGAAGCATCCAGCTGTACGGCTCCGAACAAGACACCGGAATTGGTTCCTGAACCAGTAACAAACGTACCTAAAGCACCGATCCACGGAGCAAAGATCGGATACAAAGATCCGGCAGCACCGATAGCAAAACTGGAAATGGAAGCAATCATACCAGCATAGCCCATGATTTTGGCACATCCCAGTACACAGAGCATGGTTATCATAGTTTCCTTCATCTGATCGATAGTAGCTAGAAGAACGCTACCGATTTCCTTTAATGTTGCTTTTTGGATGAGCCCTCCGATCAATGCCGATAAGAAGATCCAAACACCTGGCGTATTGATCCAGGAAAATGTTAAGGTTGATGGATCACTTCCGGAATAAACAGCAATGGAGGTGCTGAATACTGATAAAGCCTGCTGGATCGGAGGTACCAGTTTGGAAGTGGCCAACAAAAATACGAAGATCAAAAGGAAGGGGCTCCAGGCTTTGAAGGCAGAAGCCAATGTAATCGTTCCCTTGGAAGCAATCTGTACTTCATATGCCGGATCCGGTTTTTTCTTGATGGCCAGAGCAATGGTCACCAGCAGGGAGCAGACACTGCCGACAACAACAGCCAATTCAGCACCGACAAATTTTGCGACCAGCAGTTGTGGAAAAACAAAGGAGATACCGGTTGCCAGGGTAATCGGGATCATGCCTTTTAAAGCTTTGACGCCTTTTCCTGTTACCATGACAATCAAAAAGGGACACAGCAGCATAAACGGTGCCAGCTGTGCGGTTGTCATAAAGGAAAGATCCGTGTTGGTCAATCCTACCAGATTTGCCAGTGTAACCGTTGGGATACCGATGGAGCCAAATGGCGTTGGGGTACCGTTTGCCAGCAAACAAACCAGGCATGAAAAAATCGGATCGAATCCCAGGGATACCAGCATACTGGCCGGAATGGCAATGGCGGTGCCAAAACCGGCCATCCCTTCCATAAACCCGCCAAAACACCAGGCAATCAATAAAACAAGGATCCGTTTATCACTGGAAACCGAGGTAATCATTTGTTTGATGGTATCCATTCCTTTTGTTTTACAAGATAGATTATAGGTGAATACAGCCGCAATAATAACAAGGATAATCGGCCAGAGGGCCATCAGAAATCCTTCCAAAGCCGCGGTCAGAGTTTGTGGCAACGGTAGTTTCCAAACAGAAATTGCCAACAGTGCAGATAAAAGGAGAGAACCAATAGCTGCTTTGAAAGTCGGTAGTTTTAAGATCATCAAACCAATAGTTAACCATATAATAGGAGAAAGCCCTAATAAAAAATAGAATAAAGACATATCATTCACCCTTTCTTATGATGATTATAACAAATATTTTCAATGAACTGTGATAAAATGGTTATACTTGTAGAAAAGATGAGGTGTATGTATATGAGCAGAAGAGACGTACAGGTTTTTGATACAGATCGAATGATCTGGAAATACCGGCCAACATCGACCGATAAAAAGATATTTGGCCAGTTAAAGTTTTTTGAGGATACGGATATGCATATGGAAGTGATGTTTAACCATTATCCAAAAGGGTTTACGACCTACATGCATACACATCCATGTGGACATGGTCTGTTTATTTTACAAGGACAGATGAAGATCAATTCGCAATATTATGGGCCGAATACGTTGATCTGGTTTCCGGAAGGATGTGTAGCTGAACATGGGGCCACTCCGTTTGAAGATGTAAAAGCTCTTTTGATTACCAACAAGGCTTTCTCCGTTCATTATTGTAAAGATGAACAAGAAAGGAAAGAACTGGATCAAGGAATCGAACCAATTGTCAGTGATGTGGATCGGATCGAATGGTTTTACCGTATGGCCTCTACTTCTGGTAAGCTATTTGGGAAAAAAGCGCTTCATAAAGATGAAGATACAGGAATGGAAGTCAATTACATGTGCTATCCGGCCGGTTTTACTACCGAAAGCCATGCCCACCCATGTGGTCAAGGATTCTTCATCCTGCAGGGGCAGTTTATGTCCAATGGTGAGGTTTATGGACCGAATACACTTTTGTGGTATCCAGAAGGCTGTGTAGCAGAGCATGGTGCCACTGCTTATGAGGACTGTATTTGTTTACAGTTTTCCAACAAAGAACAAAAGATGATATACCAAAGAAAAGAGTATCAGAAATAAAGGAGATAGCTATGCTGCGATGCGTGATCTTCGATCTGGATGGAACGATCCTGGATACGTTGGAAGATTTGAAAAACAGTGTGAATACCGCACTTAAACAGTTTGGATATCCTCTTCGTACGATAGAGGAAGTACGCAGTTTTGTAGGCAATGGTGTCTATGTTTTAATGAAAAAAGCCTTGCCAAGCGATGTGGATGACGAAACCTTTGAGCGCGTTTTTACCTGTTTCAAAGACAATTATGTCCAACATTGTGCCGATCATACGGCTCCTTATCCAGGAATCAGTGAACTGATCAACGGTTTAAAAGAACAAGGTTATCTTTTATCTGTGGTATCCAATAAATCCCATCGGGAAGTGCAGATATTATGTCAACAGTATTTTCCTGGTGTCTTTAATACAGTGGTGGGACAAAAAGAAAACATACGAAAAAAACCGTATCCGGATACGGTCAACGAAGTTTTAAAAACTTTTGGTTTAGAACCGGATCAGGCAGTCTATATCGGAGACAGTGAAGTGGATATACAGACAGCTGAAAATGTCGGTATGGATTGTGTTCTGGTATCCTGGGGGTTCCGGGATATTGACTTTTTAAAGCGAGAAGGGGCAAAATGGATCGTAAATGACACAGATGAACTGATGGAAGCCATCTGTCAAAGGAGTACGTATGAAACGGATATTAACGATTGATATCGGCGGAAGCTATATAAAATACGGTCAGATCCAAGAGGATCTTACAATTTCGAATAAAGGAAGAAAAGCTACACCGGACAGCTCTTTGGAAGATTTTCTGTCTGTATTGAGCTCCATCGTTGATGAAAGACTCCCATTGGATGGGATTGCGATTTCGATGCCGGGCTTTATCAATGTAGATACTGGCATCGCTCATACAGCTGGTGCCTTACACTATATGAAAGAATTTCCCTTACAGAAAGTCCTGGAACAAAGATATGGGATCCCTGTGTCTCTGGAAAACGACGCGAAAGCAGCGATGCTGGCGGAAATGGAATATGGTAATTTAAAAGACGCCAATAATGGTATTGCGGTGATTCTGGGAACGGCAGTCGGAGGCGGGATCATGATCAATCGGCAGCTGATCAAAGGCAGCCACCTGACAAGCGGAGAATTCTCGTTTATGCGCTTTGACTATGGAGATATGTCTCTGGAAAGGGGCATAGGCTATTATTTTGGGGCCAAACGATTGATTCGGATAGCAGATGCCAAAAGCTCTTCTTCGATCCAAAACGGTGTTGAGATCTT
>DGUK01000075.1:29676-62627 GCA_002394635.1 Faecalitalea sp. UBA4312 | reverse complement strand
TCTACCGGCGTGTTATTTCCATCTACATATACTCCATCCATATAAAGAATGTTGTAAACTAATGGATTAAAACGAATATACAGATTATTATAATTGCTTACACTAGCGTAATATCCACTAGAATCCTTTTCACCCAGACTAGTCCAACTCCAGTTGTTTGTACTATACTCAACCGCTTTATATCCATTGTATTTATCTGAGATATAGAATGTACCATTGCTAGTTGTCACTGTATTGGTCAGTACATATTGTCCAGTATCTGTATTTAACTTATACCAATATACATTGTTACTTCCATTCCCTTCAAAACCATAGAATGTTTCAGCATCGCCATCATCAAATAATTTGAAGGCATCCAGGAATGTGGTCCGGGTTCCGGCACCAGAATAGCCACCCCATCCTTGTTGATAATCGTCATACCACCAACGGTTCGTTGGCCATTGATAACCATTGGATGCCAGACTGGAACCATACAATCCGGTCATCGTTGCCTGCGTATTCCATCGGTTATTCTGTCTATACTGGAATTTTAAAGTCACCAGGTTTCGATCGTAATACACATTGACAACCGTAGTTCCTTCCGGCGTGATTTCTTTGTTTTGATCAAATCTGTTCAAATGGAACCCAGCATAACGTTTCGCTGTTCCATCTACACGTGCGTAACGATCGTTACCAGTTCCGGTAGCAGTTACCGTATTGACAATAGATCCTGTATTACCGGTTAATGTAACACTTTCTGCAAAATCGTATGTTTTCGCTGAATCTGCAGCATTTTTATTATCATTTACATTCTGTTTCCAGATAATAACGACATATTTAGCTGTTTTATTGGCAACCCACTTTGCATAAACCGTTGTTTTATCATCAATTGTATTGCCAAATTTAAATTCATTTCCTTCGGTACAAGCTGCATCTGTATACCATCCACCAAATGTATAACCAACACGCTTCATTTCTTTCGTTGGTTCTGACGTTTTCTCATCGACAATAATAAATTTTGGTGCGTTGTATGTCGCTCCTTTTCCATTCTCATCAAAGATCAACCAATGACCTTCTGGAGCATTGACAGAGAATACCACATCACCTGTAATCGTTACATTTGTTTCATTCGCATACTGATCTTGGGCAGGCGTAATGTTTGATTTTCCTTCAGTCACGTTCCAACCCATGAAGGCATGCGTATCATCCGCTGGTTCATAAGCCATATTTACTGTATAGGATCTTTCTGTTTCATTTTGTGTCAACAGAAGCATATCCGTACCTAAAGAAGTTCCTTTTTCATCTTTATACGAAATTGTATACTTCTTCAGAATCATAGCGTAGATGTTAACAACATCGCCTTCCTTGAAGCTTAAACCATTTAAATAGTCTCTAACATCCTGAATCGTTTTTGATTTAGTATTAACATCGTAATCAGTACTACCAATTGACCAACCATTGAATAAGTCCTTTGCTCCCAATGGACCCGTACCCGGATCGTAAACAATTTTTTTTAATTCATCGGCTGTATCACTGTTTTTAACATAGACAGTCTCAATTGGTGTTGTGGTATCCTTGCCATAGAAATTAACCGTGGCTCTGGCTTCATCTGTTGTAGCGCCATTATCGACTACCGCATACACTGAGAATGCACCAGAATTAAATGCCAAGGATGTTAATGACTCAAAGTTAAATGGCAATACTTCTGCTTCATCTCCAAAGTGTACCAGTACCGGATTCACATACTTTTTCCATGCATCCGAAGTAATGGACACTCTTACGTCCTTACCCGGCTCTACTTTATTTCCATTTTGATCATAGAATGTGATATCAACAGCAGATACAGATTTTACCTCTTTACCAGTTGCTTCTTTAGCTTTGGTTGTGTAATCTTCTGTAACTTGTGTAACCTTCAATGTAGTACCTTCAGGTAAAGCACCCTCCTCATATTCTACATTTACGATTACACCACCGTCTGAATCACTCAAAGTTTGAGTCGAGCCTGTGGCTTCCGTCTGGGTGTTTTCATCTTCTGCAGGTTGAGCAGGTTGTTGTACAGCTGTTTCTTCCACTGCGTCTTCAGACGGATTTGTTTGAACTTCTTCCGTCATGTCTTCCGGTATGACTTCTTCTGCATAGACATCCGTCTTGAGAAGGAAGCCAAATACCGCAAAGGAAAGAAACATAGTGAAGATAAACACCGGTAGGAAGCGTTTCACTTTTTCCTTCATGTACTCACTCCTATCTTTTGAATTTGTCAATGGCGAATCATTGACACTGCTAGTATTAAAAATACATTTGGATACAGTCTGTTATGCACGTTACAGAAACCGCAGAAAAAGACTGAAAGAAAGTATCTTTAATATATTTTATATTACTTCAACATAAGAGAATCGTCAATATATAATTGTTATTTTAATACATTTATTCTATCTATAAAATCTATATCGATATAGACATATATGCAATTAAATGCTTTATATATAGCTTTTATGTTATTTTTATAAAAATATATATACCTATTGATTACTGTTATTGATACATTTTGACCACTATTTTTAACATACATCCTTATGCATATTATTATGGTTGATTACATCTATTTTATGCATATAATTATTGCTTTTATAGTAACTGTCAGGTCTTCTCGGATCTTATCGATAATAGTATGATAATAATGAAACTAGTTAACGAGTTGTTTTTTTTGAAATAAAATAATTTCCTTTTATGCATATCATAAAGCGATAAAAGAATTAAGCCTTGAGGATTGCTTTCAGAAATCGATCCACAAAGGATAGTTATGGATATGTAATAAAACTATTTTCAGAATATAGGAGCTTTACTATGGATCATAAAAATTACACAACGCAATGGGAAACAGTACATTACTGGATCGATGAAATAATTCCTGAACGGAAATCTTTGATTCTTCTGCCTAGATTAACAGCAGACCATCGTTTATTTGACAGGCAGGTTGTGGCATTTGAAACGGATTATAATATTTTGAAGTGGGATGCACCGGGGCACGCCTATTCCCGTCCGCTTAGCTTATCCTTTACCTTAATGGATAAAGCGACATGGCTTCATGATATTTAATGATAGAACAAATTCCTCATCAAGTATTGATTGGGCAATCCATGGGTGGCTACGTTTCCCAGTGCTTTATGGAAAAATACCCGAAAGAAGCGATTGGTTTTATATCTATTGATTGTGCTCCTTTAAACAAACGCTATGTCAGTGCCCTGGAACTCTGGTTACTGAAAAGAACAGAAGCTATGTATCGAGCTTTTCCATGGAAGACTTTAAAAAAGCTCGGCATAGAAGGTTGTTCAAAGACAGAATATGGCATAAAACTAACGGCGCATTTTTTAAACACATATACGAAAAATGAATATTGTAAACTTGCTGGTCATGGTTATCAAGTTTTAGCTCAGGCCATGGAACAAAATTTAGAATATAAGCAAAATTTTCCAACAATACTGATCTGTGGCACAGAAGATCAGGCCGGTTCCGCTAAGAGCTATAACAAACGATGGGCAAAAAGAGAAGGATATCCGTTATATTGGATCAAGGGTGCTGGTCATAATGCCAATACGGACCAGCCTGAACAAGTCAGCAAGATCATACAAGCTTTTATTAAAACATTATAAGTTATTTATGAACGCATTTATCTAGCTTTATAGCCGGATCATTAATGATCTTCTTATAAGGTTTATTCCACCAGGTCCCCTTCTTTACTACTTAGCCATTACTATTTATGCTCTTAGTATTCAATTTCCAATGATAAATGCTTTACAGTTCGATTTATTGAATTGGGGCCGTATTTTCTTATATACCTATAAAGATGTAATGCACATTTCTTGTACGTGCTGTGGAAGCATAAAAATCTGAAAGTCATGAATGCTGTTTCATATATCATTCGATGTACTTAGCGACTACTTTATTATGTTGGATGCATCCGTTCTTATAAAAAAAGAGTAGAAAAGTTTTTCGTTTCCTACTCTTTATAGATCTAATCCTTTAATTGTATTTTCGACGACATTGTGTTTGTTAAAGCGCTGCTCCATCAGTTCCCTGCCACGAAGCCCCATCTGTTCTCTCTGGTCCGTTGGCAGCTTGATAAACCGTTTCATCGCCTGGTATGCGGATTCGCTATCCTTTGGCTGCACCAGGTACCCGCTCTCCTTATCGATCACGGCCTCCCGGCATCCTGGAATATCCGTTGTGATCAGCGGTCTGCCCATGGATGCCCCTTCCAATAACACATTGCTCATCCCTTCATGATAGCTCGGTAGGATCACACAGTCCGCCTTCTTATAATACGGTCTCGGATCCTGCTGGAATCCATAGAAATTCACAATCCTGGCTATCTCCATTTCTCTGACTTCTTCCTTATACGATTCTTCAAAGAATCCTACAATATCCAGGATAAAGTCTTCTTCTCTTCTTAACCGCTTTGCCGCTTCAAACAGCTCATCGATCCCTTTTTCCTTCATCAGCCTTCCTACATACAGAAAGTGTGTTCGCTCATTCTGCGGATACGGCTGTTTTTTATAATAGTCTGTATTGATCCCTGCTCCCTGCAGTACGATCTGTCTGGCGGCTGGAATGATCTTCTTTTTCCGGAACATGGCGGCATTGGCTTCGTTTTCAAAGAAGACAATTTCCACATCCTTCATGGCTTTCCGGTACATTTCTGTTACCAACTGGGACAGTACCGGCTTCTGGAATGGTGTCCCCAGCCCCTGTACATTGGCATAGTATGGAATCTTCAGTTTCCGGCATACCAGGCCGGCATAGATATTGCACTTGATCGAATAGGTGATCACCATATCCGGCCGTTCTTTCCTCAATATCCTCTCATATGACCGTTTCAGCTTCAGATCATTCACCGGATTCAGACTTCTCCGGTCCAGCTTGGTCTCTATGCAGCGGATACCCAGATCTTTGAAATCTTTCTCATGTCCTACAAACGGAAAGGCTATGACAATTTCATTGTCTTCCTGCAGTTTCATGATCAATTCTTTGTGAAACCTCCATAACATATAGGAATGATTTGTGATGATTACTATCTTCTTCATAAGATTCCTTCCATAATACAGTTATTTCACTTCAATAATTCCAATTCTTTTTAACAGTTCAATTCGATTTTTCCCAATTTGAATTGTCTTTTTCAGTGATTTTTTCGATTTTTGATTGACTAGATAATATACAATTCTATGCGCCCATGCAATAGGTAATAAATACATTCGTTTGTCCACATATTTGTACCTGCTTTTCAAGCTCTCTACAGAAGGAAATAATGATTTCCACACGGAAGACTTCTTTCCTTGTTTCCCTTTTTCCACCGCATTTAATGTCATCGTTGCACTATGGATTCGTGCGCTGGATGTCTGTGCCTGCATGCCGGCATCCAGGATATCTTTTAATAAAGCCTCTTCCTCTCTGGCCTGTTTCATCCATTCTTCAGGAAACGTTGTTTCCATATCCAGATATTTCCTTCCGATGCTGAATAAAGCAGCCACAAAAAGATCGGCATGGATTTCCTTACACTGCTTCCAGAGCCGCTCCCAGTCTACTTTATACGCTTTGGCATACATCAATATGTCCGTGAGCTGACGGATCCCGGCTCCAAAATGAAGAAAATGCTTATACATATGACAGATCAAATAGAACAGATGATCCGTATCATTCAACGTATAATATTCTGTATCCTCTATCTGTATCTTTTTAATTTCTACGTCCTTGAAATATCCATTCAGGCTTCCATATGCCTTTGATTCCTGTGGAAACAAGGAAGTATGCACTTCAATGATCAGCTGTGACTTCTGTTCTTTATAAACGATCTCATGATCCTCCATGGGGCTGATCCTTTTAAAGCCGTTGGATACCAATACTTTGTCACAGATCTCAAATTCTTCCTTTTGGATCCATATATCCTCATCCCAGGATTGTCTGTGATCCGGCAATGGATACGTATGACGACAGATGATTCCCTTTAACACGATAGGCTTACATCCTTCGTGAAGGATCAAAGAATAAACACTTCGAAATGTGTTCTCCCTTTGAATCTGTGTGAGCACCTGTTCAATCGCAGATTGTTTAAACGAAGCCATTGTTTCAAGTGGAAATCTTTCTAGAGGATATACTGTTTCATAAATCATAGGAAGCACCAAATTCTTCTGAGCTTCTTTCATCAATGCAGACCATTCTGATTCTTTTAAGCCATACTTCCAAAAAACCGTTTCATTTTTTAAACTTAGCCTGAAAGCCTCTAAAAATCGTAGTTCCGTTTTGCTCCATTTTATGTCAGGCATGGTCGTTCACCTCTAAATAATCAAGATCTATCAATTTTTCAATAAATGCTTTGACATCTTTCTTTACTTGTGATTCCACTACGTCATATTCCTTTGAAATAACGGTAACGATTTCTTCAGTCGTCCTACCTTCTATACAAAGTTTCCATATCAATGCCCCGACTTCATTCACAGGAAAGATTGCGCCATCTCTTTGATTTGATACCAAAAAGGTTTCTCCACATATTTTTTTTAATTCACCTTTTTTTGTTGTTGTAAAAATATGCACACTTTCCTCCCCATTATTTTTTTTCAATATAACCATTCTCTTTTAATGTAAGTAAAAAAGTCTCTATTTCTGTCTCCGTATCTATACCATCTGTATCGTATATTCTTTCTATATGCTGCACCAAATCTTCTTTTGTACATCCATCCATTAATTCATTACAGATATTTCCAGCCATCTCATTGATTTTTCGTACATAGGGAGCTTTCTGATTCTCCTCATTGGTTGAAAATAATAAATACTGATCGAAAATTTTAAAAACATAAGCACCATCCACCAGCTTATACATCGTTATCGCCTCCCATAACATGTCTATATAAGAGTTCTGACGAATCCAATGTTCCGGTATTGATAAAAGAATAAACCGGTACATTCATAAGCAGGTTCGCTTCCATTCTGCATATATTTTGTATCAGTTCTCGTGAATGTTCTTCATAGATAAACTGTGATAAAACAGGAAGGATCGCCTCTTCTTTTTTCAAGCACCAGATTGAATTCATCAAACCTTGCTCCAAATAGATAATTCCACCGCATGCTCCTTTTTTATTTGAATGATAATTTTCCTTTCCATTCCAAGCTGAAGGATACACCCAGGTTTTCGCATCGGTAATATGAAGAACTGGCTTATCTCCATTGATAACATGGATAGTATTTCCATACAGTTTTTTCAAGTTCCGATACTGTGTTGTTTTTCCAACACCACTTGGCCCCGTTAAAATAAATACTTTTTCTTTGTACAACAGGGCAGCTCCGTGAAAAAGACAATGATCATAAGCAGGTAAAAGATTTGATACCTTTTGTAACAATAAACAATATTCAACATAGGCGTTTGATGCATCATGGGTATGATTTTTATAATTGTCGATTTCATTCGCTGTAACAGATACAAGTGGTGTATCCATTTTGAACGGTTTAATATCTATAAAGTAATTTCTTGTATCCTCATATAGAAAATCAATTGTCACATCAACTTTACCAAACTGTACTGTACCAATCATCCTTCTTCTTCCCTTATCTTTTTAAAAAAGTACAGCGTGGAAAAATTCCACGCTGTATGCAATTTCACCAGTCATTAATCAGCAAATGGATCGTTTGGATCCCAATCACCGGATCCTTCGCCACCACCGGCCGTAGAATCATCCTGGGATACAGGTATCGTCGTATTTTTAATAATAATCTCATCTAATAAAAGTGGACTTGAATATTTCTTTTTCATTTTCAATCCTCCTTTATGCTTCGGTTAAAGTGCTTTTTGCATTCAATACTCTTGCACTCATGCCACCGTCTTTTCCCCAAACACCATCAACCAGTTTCTTATTTCCAACAGATACCTGTAATACCTGTGCTGCTGTTACTTTTATACCGTCCGGTGTAATCCAATATGGCAATTGTATATATTTTGCATTTTCTGTTAACAGCTTATCGGCTTTCGCAAGTCCTAAGTAGCCTTCTGTTCCATATTTAGACTGTGCTGTGTATGTATATGTTTTACCATCATGCAATTTAGTTACTACAAATTCTTTTGTCAAATCTGTTTTTACCGTAATCGTAGACGTAATATCACCATCTTTTAAGATTACTGTACAACCGGTTTCTTGATAATTCTGATCATCGGTATTGATCATCAAATACAAGTGATTGACAAAGTCCTTTGTATCATCTGTCTTATAAGCATTGTAAATTACATAAGTAATCGGACGTAAGTAAGTCGTAGGAACTTCCTTGATGTAATATGTCACACCACCTGTTGGTTTTAACTTCATACCATTTGCGGTTGGTGCTGAAGCCCATACCCAGTTGGTTCCATCATAAGCAGCAGCTGATTGTGTCGTGATTCCATCTTTTAAATAATAACCACCATACAGAGTACCCGCTGTTAAGTTCTGGGTCAGATCGTATGTTCCACCATTTAATTTACTAATGCGGATTGTTTCAATATTTCCCCCTGCAACACCGGAATGGTAAACATAGAAGCATTCATCCCAGATTGCATATAAATCATCAATTGGCTCTACTTCATCTGCGGCAACTTTTGTTACAGTTTTCCACTGTCCGGCAATCAATGCCAGGAAGGCACCGTTTTCATATTTCAAGAATAATTCATCAATAGTCGCATCGGCTTTTTTTGCCCATCCGATGAATTCATGTCCAGCATATTTAAACTGAGTAGATGGACGGATATCAACAGCTTCGTTGATATGTAAGCCATCATCCGTAACACTTTCAGATGTTCCGTTATTTGCATGCCAGGTAATATGTGTATTTGTCGGAGCATCTTTTAATCCATATTCGGCACGTAACTGAATCGTATAGATATACTTATCGTTTTCACCAGTTGATTTAGGATTATCTTCAATCTTCGCATCATTTTTTAATACTGTAAACGTATCGGCCGGATAGCACTTAACGTCTGTATCTTCATAAGCTTTGCCATTCCATTTCTGAACTATCCAGTATAAGAACTGATGCTTATCATCCGGAGCCGTTGATGCAGCTAAGCCAGTGGCTTCTGCCTGATCCAAGTAATAAAACGGATCCGTTGGAGCATTGCTTCCGCCATTGGCATCATATACGACATTGATACCTTTTGCACCAACGACGATGGCTCGCCATTTTGCATATAAATCTAATTTTTTAGTAATCCAGAAACGGCTTTCCTGTGCATCTTTATTCACATTGCTTAATGGATTTCCATATTTATCCAATTCTGTCGCTTGTGTCTGGTCATAAGCTTTTAACAGATCCAATCCTTCCGACATTGTATATGCTTCAAAGTTAAATGGCTTTGTACAAGCTTCATCCGTATACCATCCAATAAGCTCATAATCATCCCGTGTACCAATGATCTTGTTACCACCTGCTATTTGGTTACCCTCATCAACTCGGAAGCTCATTCCTTGATCGCCCCAGTCAAGAGATGTATCTGTGCTTGGGACATTTGGATGTAGAATCACACGATATTGATTCTGGATCCATTTTGCAAATACGGTAATCCCTTCTGGCATTCTAGTAAACGTATAAGGTTGTGTACAAGTATCATCTGTATACCATCCCGCAAATGTATATCCCCTATAAATTGGTTCATAGTAGTTGGCTTCGCCTTTATTGTAAGAAGCTACACTGGATTCATATGGAATATCTTTTTCAACTTTCAATTCACCACGCGAAGATTGCCCTTCAATCGGATTGTTGTAGCCATCTACATAGACGCCATCTTTAAACAAAATGTTATGGAGGAGTGGATCAAACAAAATTTGTAAATTCTGATAATTTGAAACCGATGCATAATCCCCATTATTATCCTTATTGCCTAAGAATATCCAATCAGACCAATATTCCGATCTATCTGTATATCTATAAGCCATGGCCTTATAACCATTGTACTTATCTGTTATATAGAAAGTACCACCTGATGTAATTACTGTATTGGCAAGTAAATATATGTCCGAATCCTTATCTTTTTTATAGAAGCTGATTATATGGTCTCCTTCATTAGGGGATCTATAAAATGTCATTGACGAACCACCATCTGGCGGTATAAATGCATCCATAAATGTCATAATGGTATTGGTATTGCCACTACGATATGTCCATCTGTACTCACTTGGCCATGTATAACCATTGGATGCCAGACTGGAACCATACAATCCGGTCATCGTTTGATCGATAACCACATAATAACTCAAGAAGGCAGGTTCAAGATGCTGAAAAGTCAATGTTATCTGATTACGATTATAATAAACATTTAATACAGCGGTTCCTTCCGGGTTAATCGTTACATTCGTATCATAGTTATCTAAATGGAATCCAGTGAACTGTTTTCTGTTTCCATTGATGCTCGCATAACGATTGTCGCCACTCCCAGTAGCTTTTACATCATTGATTGTCTGACCTACTGTGCCTGTATTGGAAATTGATTCGGCAAAGTCATACGATTCCCCGTCTACATTCTGCTTCCAGACAATGATAACGTAGTTAGCCCTTGTGGCAGGTGTCCACTTTGCATAAACCGTTTTACGTTGTGATAATTCATTTCCAAAAGTAAATTCACTTCCTCTGCCTTCTGCATTGTCAAACCATCCGGCAAATGTATATCCATAACGACTTGGGTTTGCCGGTCGCACTGTTTTTTCTCCTTCTTCGATGAACTGTGGTGCTGTATAAGTAACACCATCTCCATTTTCCTTGAAGATCAACCAGTACCCTTTTGCCGGATTTGCAGTAAAGATTATATTTCCGGTAATATTTACTGTTTCACCTAACGCATATGGTTGGTTATTACCACTGCCATCTGTACGTGTAATCTTATCCGAACCAGTCGTGACATTCCATCCTACGAAAGCTTCCATTTCGGTTTTTGGCGTATAGTCTGTTTCAATCGTGTAGATTACAGCTTCTCCTGTTTTGTTGATCAAGGTTTCGCTATGAACGGTAACACCATCTTGATCTTTAAACTGGATATTATACGCTTTGAAGATCATCGCATAAATATCGATGTTCATTCCTTCAGATATTGTTAATCCATCTAAATACAAACGTACATCTTCAATGGTCTTAGGCTGTGTGGCCACTGTATATTCGCTGGAACCAATCGACCATCCTTTAAACAGTTCTCCTTCAGATAATACCCCGGCACCCGGATCGTATACGATCTTCTCCAGTTCCGAAGCTGAATCACTGTTTTTTACATAAACAGTTGTTATTTTATTACCATCTTTACCATAGAAATTCACAGCCGCTCTGGCTTCATCCTCAGTACTGCCCTCTTCAACAACAGCATAAACAGAGAATCTTCCGGAATTAAACACCAAAGAAATCAACGAATCAAAGCTGTATGGCAGCACCTCTGTCTTTTCACCAAAGTGCACGAGTACAGGATTGATCAGTTTTTTAATAGAATCGGAAGCAAAGGTTACTTTAACATCTTTTTTCGGCTCAATCGGATTTCCGTTTTTGTCATAAAATGTAATATCTACAGCAGATACAGAAGTAACGTCTTTACCAATGGCTTCTTTCGCTTTGATCGTATACGTTTCATCCGTTACCTGTGTAACCTTTAAAGTTGTTCCTTCCGGCAGTGCACCTTCTTCAGCTTCCACATTAATCGTGACATCGCCAGCCTCTCCAGTTAAACTTTGAGCAGGTTTTGATGACTCATTCACTATATTATTTTCTTCTGTCGGTTCTTCCTTCGCGAAGACAGGTTCCATTTCATCGCTTTCTGGTTCTGTCCCTTCCTGCACCTCAACAATATCTTCAGGCTCCACTTCTTCTGCAGAGACATCGGTCTTCAATACAAAAATGCCTAATACCATTGAAAGAAACACAGAGAATATAAAGACAGGTAGAAATTGTTTACTATTTATTCTCATGGAATCGCTCCTTCCTTTTTTTGTTACATACTAAACCATTTTGATTTTAACATATAAATATACTTTTCAATATGTTTCATAATATATTTTTATTTATTATTTTGCATTCTTTTCTTAAAGCTTTCTATAATCATTCATAAAAAACCATATTTCTTTATCAAAAGAAATATGGTTTCTGCTCGATTCCTTACATATGTAACACTGATGTCAACCATGAAGCTGATTTCTTTTCATTTATTAATAATGCTTTATAGGTTTGATTGACCAGCTTCATCTTCGACGAAGTTATATTGTTCACATGCGTATATGTATTTAAATATGTGACATCCCCTGTTTCATCCGGCTGTGTGCGGTTTGCTTGAATAAATGCCATTGTCTTCAAAAACATCTTAGAACATTCCGCACGGGTTGCAAAAGCTTTTGCACGGATCTTCCCGTTGCTACCACCCATGATGCCATTGGCAGCTGTCCACTGGATTGGTCCTTTGGAATAGGACCACATATCTGATGCATCACTGTACTGGGTTAGATCATAGTCAGCTGTATAAGGCAAACCCAGTGACTTCACATAACGGTTTAAGATAATCGCTAATTGTTCTCTGGTAATCGGATCATTGTATCCGAATTTTCCATTACTGTATCCGGCAATCACGTTAGCTTCTTTCGCCCAGGTCACTGCCTTACTGTAGTATTTTCCATCTGCAACATCTGTATAATATTTTACAAAGGTCACATTCGGACTGCCGGCCAGCCGGTGCAGTACAACGGCCACCTGTGCTCTTGTCATGTTTTCGTTCGGGCCAAAGGTCGTCTCATTCAACCCCTTCATAATTCCGGCTTTATAGGCATCCTCAACGGTATTCCGGTACCATGCAGCCTCTTTAACATCTTTAAACGGGAAGTCTCCCTGCACCATAAACGTACAAGTTGCCACATAGCTGCCATCTTCGCTGGTTGCAGTAATGATCGCATTGCCTTGGGCTATCCCGGTTACTTCCCCTTTTTCATTGACTGAGGCAATCTTGGCATCACTGCTGGTCCATTTGATAGTCTTATTCGTGGCATACTCTGGAGTAAAGACAACTGTCAATGTTTTCTTATAACCTTTATACATTTCAAACACGCTGTCCGTTAATTCAATCCCCTTTACCGGAAAATATACATATTGTTCCAGTGGTTCGTTGCCATCTTCAATCGTAATGGCATTCCATTGATCCAGCGTTCCTGTATAAACAGCTTTACGCAGTTTATTACATAAATGGAAAGCCTCTTCCTCCACTTTAGTAACACTGTTCGGAATCGTGACCGTATTCAATGCATGGCAATCATAAAAAGCACGGAACTCAATGGTTTTGATGCTGTCTGGTATCGTTAATTCCGTTAACCGGAAACAGCTTGTAAAAGCACGAAATCCGATAGATGTCACGCTGTTCGGTATTTCGATGGACGATAATGAAACACAGTTACTGAACGCCATTGTACCAATGCTTGTAACAGAATTTGGAATATTAATTGTAGTTAAGCTGCTACAGTTATTAAACATGGAATTGGCAATACTGGTTAATGTATCCGGTAATACAATGGTTTCCAGTTTGGAGCATCCGTCAAATACACCATATCCGGTACTTTGTAAAGAACTTGGCAGCACAACAGATTTTAATGCCGTACATTGATAAAAAACAGAGTTTGGTAAAGTCTTTACCGTTGAAGGTAACATTACACTGGTTATAAAATCGTTATTCTGGAAAACCTTTCCATCCACCGAGGTGATGCCTTCTTCAATGATGATATGCGTAATCATGGATTTAAAAACATCCCATGTAACTCCATCCTTGTTGTATGCCTCCCATGGTTTTCCTTCCGGCATATTTACATTAGGATCCTCACTGGGTTTGATCGTCAAAGTTCCTTCTTTGGTATTGATTATGTATTGGCATTCATTCTTTACGCCATAGTATTCCTGATAAGACTCCGGTATTACCGGGGGTGTGTCTTCTGGTTCTTCCATTTCCGTTGTTTCTTGTACGGGTTGCTCTTCTGCTACTGTTTTTGTATCTGGCTGTTCTTCCACAACCGTTTCTGATACCGGTTCTTCGAGTATTTCCGTAGTCTCTGTTTCTTCCGCAAAAACCGGAGATGTTATAAATCCAAAAAATAATAAGAATGCACTTATGGCAACAATTCGTTTCATCGGGATCCTCCGTTCCATAAATAATATTAATGATTATATCATATAATAAAATATGTTTATGCAAATTCACTCTATTGGTTTGTCCATTGTTTTGTCAACTATTATTAATGAATGATACATAGAAAAACTGAACAAGCTTTATTTTGATTTTCCTTGTTTTTTGATATCATAGCCTTATGAATAACAAACAGAAAAAGATTCCCTTTAACTCGTTGAACACATTGATCCAACGCTATAAAGAAGGAACCTTTCAGGAAATCATCGATGACTGGAAGTGGATCTTCAACTATTCCAGAAAGTATAAGAAAGCGATTATCTTCTATGTCTTTTTAGGAATCTTGTCCACAACTATGGGATTGGTCAGCAGTGTAGCATCCAAATACCTGATTGATATCATCACAGGTTTCGATCGCGCCCGTTTGTCTACCATGATTGCCATCATGGTAGGATCCGCTGTGTTCAATCTGACTTTTTCTTCTTTTATCAATCGGTTATCCACCAAGCTATCCGTGTATATCAACAATGATATCCAGTCAGATATCTTTGATCAGATCATGGATGCGGACTGGCTGGCAATGAATGCCTTTTCCAACGGGGATGTATTAAACCGTTTTAATACCGATGTCAATACCGTTGCTGATAATGCCGTCAGTTGGCTGCCAACCATTATTATTGCTCTCTATAACTTCTTAGCTACCTTTGTGGTCTTGCTCTACTACGATATGATCATGGCCATGCTGGCAATGCTCAGTGCTCCCTTTTTAGTAGTTGCCAGTCAATATCTTATCAAGAAACAAAGAGAATATGGCAAGAAGGTACGAGCCATGAACTCCGAAATGATGACCTTTGAAATCGAAGCATTTTATAACTTCGATACCATCAAATCCTTCGGAATTACAAAAATGTATTCCAAAAAAATGCGTCAATGGCAGATGAAATATCGTAAGCTTCGTCTGCAGTATAATTTGTTTACCATTGAAACAAATATTCTTTTATCCGTACTCAGCTATATTATCCAGTTTATAGCGTTTGGTTATGCTCTCTATTTATTGTGGAATCATAGTATCACATATGGAACGATGGTCTTGTTCTTGGAGCAGAGAACAAATTTATCTAACGCTTTTAATAAGATATTGAGCATTATACCTGCTTTCCTAAATAGCTCCATATCTGCACACCGGATACGGGAATTGACCCAGCTGCCAAAAGAAGAACATAAAGCGAACAGCTTTTCCATGGAAAATACAAAAGGTTATACAGTATCGATGGATCATGTGGATTTTGCATACGAACCTGGGAAAACAGTCATTACCGATTCACAGTTTATTGCCAAACCCGGAGAGATCGTTGCTCTGGTAGGACCAAGCGGGGGAGGAAAAACCACGATGATCCGACTTATTTTAGGCCTTGTCCATCCCCAGAATGGACAGGTCACGATATCCAGTGAAACCACCGTCAAACAAGCCAGTGCCGATCTTCGTTCCTTGTTTGCGTATGTGCCACAGGGAAATACGATTCTGTCCGGCACCATCCGGGATAACCTGCTCATGGTTAAAGAAAATGCCACAGACCAGCAGATGATTGAAGCTTTGCAGATTGCCTGTGCTTGGGATTTTGTACAGAAAAAAGAAGAAGGCCTGGACGCCAAGGTAGGAGAACGTGGCAAAGGGCTTTCCGAAGGACAAGCCCAGCGCATTGCCATTGCTCGGGCGGTTTTGCGGGATGCCCCGATCCTGTTAATGGATGAAAGCACCAGTGCACTAGATGTCACAACAGAACGTCAGGTATTGCGCAATATCATCGCACAAAAACCAAATAAGACCTGCATTATTACAACCCATCGGCCAAGTGCATTGAATCTTTGCCAGCGCATCTATCGTGTGGTAGATACACAAGTAGCACTTATGGATGAAAAACAATCGAGTCAAATGGTCATAGATTTTTAAACAAACAAAAAGAACGCATTTTGAACGATTCTGTTTTTTGGAAGCAGTTCAAATGCATTCTTTTTTTATCGAAACGGGACCGCATCAAAACGAAAAATTTCCTGATCCATGCAAATGCGGTAAGGATTGGTATCCAAGAGAATATCTAATGTTTGTTTGCTGCATTCTCTTTTTAAAGTATGGATCACATCCCGCATATACGGAGTTCTTGTCTTATAATTATGGGCATCACTGGCAATCACATGCACAAGGCGATGAGCTAACAGTGCATAGGCCGTGTGTTTTTCTCTTCTTCCGAACTTGCCGTGAAAACTTCCCTTATTGACCTGGATCACATACCCTTTCTGATGAAAATCAAAGGCATATTGGGGATGCTGTTGTATAAAACGAAAGCGTTCAGCATGGGCAATGACCGGCACCAAGCCTCTTTTGGCCACCTGGTCCAGTACATCCACCGCAAAACTGGCCTTCTCATTAAAATCGAATTCAATGAGCATATACCGGCTTTGGTTAATGGGAATCACCTGATTTCGGTCAATGAGGTTCGGCAGATCATATGTCGCATAGACCTCCATGCCAGGCAGCAGTTCGATTTGATATGTATCCCATAACACATCTTTTGTTACGTCATATATTTCGTCGTACCATGGTCCATAGTAGTTATTAAACAAATTTGGAATATTGCAGTGACAGCTGGCTACAATCTTGGTTATACCACTATCTCTGGCAATGCGTGCCATCTGTATAGTATCCTCCATCGACTGACTGCCGTCATCGACCCCCGGAAGAATATGTGTATGAATATCGATCATCGGCTAGGCTCCGTTCAATATACCACCCAGCACCGGGATATGACTGGATGCCAGATTCTCCAACGATTCCATAATAAAATCTACTTTGGCCAGATCCTTACGGACAACAAAAATCACTCCATCGGCATGTTTAGCCAAAATGACTGCATCCGTCAACAGACCCGCCGGCGCACAGTCTAAGATAACATAATCCGCCCATTGGGAAACCAATTTTATGATCTTTGCGACATCGTCCTGGCTTAATATGCCAGACCCATCTTCCATCCTTTTTCCACCCGGAATAAAGTTCAATGCCACATCATCCGGCAAACCCAGATCAGCTCGGGAATAGATTACATCTTCCAAACGAGCAGTCCCTTCGAGGACTTCTCGTAATCCAATATCGCATTGTAATCCGAAAATGTCGGCATCGGAAGGATTTCGCAGGTCGCAGTCGATTAATACGATTTTCTTTCCAGCCTGCGCCAGGGAAATTGCCATGTTAACAGCCAATGTACTCTTTCCTTCACCAGCCAAAGCACTAGTAAACATTAATGTTTTTGCTTGGGTCTGACTGGCCTGGTATTCTAATTTATTTCGTATCATACGTAACGGTTCCTGCAGAACATCCTCGTATTTCGGATTGGTAACCAGAATACTGTTGGTCTGTCTTTGTTGACGGACACTGTGTACAACCTTAGGAAAAGAGCCCAGTGAACGCATGTGTAAAAACCGTTTAAAATCTTTTTGTTCGTCCACCGTCCTCCTTGTCAATGTACGTACACCGACAAGGAGCATGCACAACAGAATTCCATATACTGCCCCTTTCAGACATTCCTTCCATACAACGTATGGATTGACGGGATCGACCGGCATGCCACTATCATCGATTAGATCCATATGGCTTTTTCCAACAATGACATTGGACAATTCCATATAATTAGAGATGACTGTTTCCAATGTGGAATATGCCGCCTCCGGGTTGTTGGAGGTTGCTGATATTGTCAATAAGTTCGTATTCGGTTCCACACTGGCCATGATATCTGCCGGTGTCATTCCCACATCATTCATCTTTTCAGAAACACGTTTCTGCATTAAATCACTTTGTAAAAGCGTATCAAAGGTCGTGGCCATCTGACTAGCTGTATAGTTATCATACATAGCCGAATAGGAAGAGTTTAACGATTCCGACATATTCACCGAATATGTTTCACTGGCCACAAATTTTGGCTGGTATGTATAATATGTAATTATCGCATTCAAGGCTGTCCCTATCGCAGCTAAGATGATCATCAAAAGAAGGTTGTTTCGCAAAGCCCTCATGTATTTATAGAATAATGTGGTAATATCTATTAAATTGTTCGGGGAATGATCTTCATTGGTTCTGACATTTTCGCTCATGCCGGACGCCCCCCTTCTGTTGTACTTTTACGTCCATAACGCCCGGTTCCATAGCGTCCATAGCGTCCATAGCGTCCATAGCCACCATAGCGTCCATAACCATACCCGTAGCCATATCCATAGCCATAACCTGATGCCCCGACAACCGCATTCCGATGGGCCTTGTCATTTAAGATAACTCCGAGGATCCCATTGCCGTAATAACTTAAAGTATCGATTGCTTCATTGATGTTGTCTATATTCTGATCATTCTGACGAATTACAAATATAGACCCGTCTACCAGATTGGCTAGATCAATAAGATCCGAGCGATTGGCAATACTAGGTGCATCCACAAAAATAAAATCCATTTTTTCCCTTGCCTGCTGAATAAAGGAATGGAAAGCCGGTACCCCAAAGACCTGGGTAATTTTTTTATCCTGCGCTTTCGCATTGGCTAGTACAAACAAAGAAGTCTGAGAAACTCTTTGAATTTGCTTTGTATAATTTTGTATTTCCTCGTCGTATTCCCATCCTTTTTCCGGATCCAGGTCAAACAGGTCGGCCAGTTCCTTCTGCCGGCAATTGGCTTCAATCAATAAAACTTTAGCCCCTCTTTGCGCAAAGGAAAATGCCAGATTGGCCGCCATGATCGTCTTGCCTTCCTTAGGGGCCGTAGAAGTAATCATCATCACTTGGTTAGGTACTTTTTCATTGTCATACAATAGCTTAGTATGCATCTTCCGGATGTTTTCAACAAAATCAAAGCTCACCGTCGGTTCCGTCATCAACATCTTGGTCGGATTGCGATGGATCCATGCATTCAGGCTGGCGTACTTTCTCTCATGATGGATCGTTCCCAGCAGTTCCATCCCCAGTTTGTTATTGACATCTTCACGGCTTCGGATCCCCTTTCGAGCCATCGAATTGGCAACCGTCAGTAAAACCATCCCAAAGGCCCCGCCCGCTGATCCAAGCACAAACAGATGTCGGAAACTATATTGATTATTCGGCTTGGAAGGAATTTCCGGTTGTTCCAGAATATCAATAACCATAGAACCGGTCACTTTATCCAGCACCTGATCATAATTCTTTAGCACATACTGCAATTCCCTAAAAGATGTAACCGGATTGGTAGAAGTAACGGATATGGTTATCAGATTGGTGTCCGGTAAAACAGAACTGTCGATCGTTCCCTGAAAAGAGTCCACATTCATCTGTTCGGCCATCCGTTTTTTAAAAACTGTACTGTCCAGTACTGACTGAAAACTCTTAAGATTGTCCTTGACTGATTTTGCGTTTCCATAGGCTCCTTCTGTATTGCTTTGATTAAACACAACGCATGTAGCCTGCGATGTATAGGTTGGTTTTCGAATATACGAAGAAGCAATGGTCATCCACAAACCGGCACTGATTGCCACGCAAAGAATCAAAAACCAGTTTTTCAATATATCCGAAAGCAGGCAGGAAATGATATCCGAAAGATTTGTTTTATTTTCATCCATACTTTTCACCTACTTTACAATCACCACAAGCTGTGTACAGCCTGCTGCATTCTCATCTGTAATCGTATAACGAACTAAATATGTTCCTGGTTTGCCCGTATCCACATCGGAAGCCACCTCAATTTGCTCCGGATAGCCATGGGAAACATCTTCTACATAAAGCATCGGATCAAACTCCGCATTGACATCCAGATAAACCAGATATTCTGTCAATGTGATTTCGATCTTCGACTGCTCTTTACTATACACATACAATTCGGTATCCAGCATCGATGTCGTACCGGCACTGTCCATAACTGAAATGTGCACAGGATATTCCCCCGTTCGATTGACATTCACGGAGGAATCAAAAGAAAACTTGATCTGACTGGACAGATCTCCATCCACCGAACTGTTGGCAAAAACCAATTTATCCAGCTCCAGAGTATCCCCCTGACGCATAACCAGCGGTGCCGACATAGAAAAAGTCGGTGCTGAATAATTCGTATAAACCATGGTCCGTGTTGCTCGACCTACATTGTTGGAAGCATCCACTGCCGCATAGGTTATCGTTCTTGAATTGTTGATGACCGGACCAAGCTTTTCAATGACCAGCGAAGAAGTAACGTCCCCATCGCGATCATCCGTTGCTTTGACACCAGCCAGTAGCTGTTCATCCCCAGCTTCGCTAACCGGGCACTGGATCTCAGAAGTCGGAACCGTAATGACCGGAGCAGTCTTATCAGTATAGTGTGTCTGATAGATCAAGCAAATAACCGTACTGATCAGAGCTACTATCACCATAAAAATACTAAAACTGCTCTTTCTGTTTTTACGGATCTTTTGCACGACCATCTGACGAGATTGAACTTGTTTATTGACGCTCTCAGCTTCCTTTTGATCTGTCCTTTCTAAACGATTGGATGTATCTGTATTCTGAGTTTTCGCTTTCTCACTCATTTATATTTACCACCTATCTAAAATCATTATCATTCTACATGAACATACATTAAAACTCAACTTAATATAATACGGTTTCTGCCTTATTTATCAAGGAATTTCGTTTTTTTGCCTATAGCGTATGCATTGATGAATACGATTATTGATACTATGTATATATATTCAATCTACATTAATTTTTTAAAAAAATAGGAAATTCTTTAGAATCTCCTATCTCTTTAATTCTTTTCATCTAATTAATTTATGTTTTCAATCGACTCCATGTACTTCTGCTTTGCTTTGGTATACTCTTCATTGTATTCTTCATCAGTACCCGAGCTGATGTCAGCAAAATAAGTATGCTTATGTTTTGCCAGCTCCGGGTGGACACGGACAATGACCGCATTGCCTACATTGGAACAGATTCCAGCAATCATCTTAAAACACGACATCAGGTTCACAAAACTGGCATCTGCATAGATGTCACATGTTCCTTCACTCATACGTTTCAGATGATCTTCTTTCAGGATATCAATCATCTCATCCACAACCTGCTCTAAAGGGGCAATCGCATAAGCCGCTTCCACATCTCGCTTGGAGAAGGCCAGCTCGGCATTGTCCAAAATATCCTGGATCAGTTCCAATAAAACTACCAGCTGTTTATGAGCAGTCTGTGAAATAACTGTGTTATTCTCATGTAGATCCTTTGCTACATCCGCAATATCTTCAGCGATATCTCCCAGGTTTTCAAACTCCGTCGTCATTTTATAATACTGGTCTAAAATAGACACATGCGTCGCTTCCTGCAAATGAGGCAGCAACTCGACAATGTATTTACTGATCCGGTCACTCAGTTCATCGATCCGCGCTTCTTCTTGTGCTATTTCCGCATATTCTTTTCCATTGTACACACGTAGCAGCTCCACTGCTCTTTTGATATTTTCTTCCGACGCATGAAAAGAAGTTAATAACGCATCGTAACAACTTCGTAAAGCCAGAGCCGGTGTGTCCACAAAGGCAGTACTTAAAGAGTCATAGACATCTCGATACTTATTGGGTGGTGTCGGATCATCTTTGACAATCTGAATGCTTAGTTTTTCGAAACGATTTAAAAATGGCAACAATACTAACGCACAGGCCAAATTAAAGACCGTATTGGTATTGGCTATGATACCAGAGTTGACTGTCATCTCCCACAATCCATCCAGAAGCCCTAAATGATGAGCGACAAAAACACCAACTAATACCAATATTGATTTAAAAAAGTTGAAAATGATATTGACCATTCCAACCCGTCTTGGCTCAGCTTTGGCACCGATCCAGCACACGATCAATGTCGTTACACAATCCCCTAGATAAACGCCGACGATTACAGAATAGATGGCTTTGAATGTGAGCATGCCCGAAGACGAGAATGCCTGTAAAATACCAATGGTCGCCGAAGAGCTCTGCAGGACAAAAGCAACAGCCGCACCGGTGATATATCCTAAAACCGGATTGTTTCCCAGTCCAGTAAACAGATGCTGAACAATTTCAGATTGTCCAAAAACCTCAACGGCAGCTGTCATGTTCATTAAACCAGTAAACAAAATACCAAAACCAATCGCAATATTCCCGATAGATTTCTGATTTTTAAATCCCATGATCAAGATAATCCCGATCACCAGTGTTAACGGCGCCAAAGTCGAAGGCTGAAACAAACGCAAAATAGCGCCACTGTCAGCGTTCAGATCCAATAACCGAATGATCTGTCCGGTCACTGTGGTACCAACATTAGCACCAACAATAATTCCTAAGGACTGATGTAATGTCAGGATGCCCGCTCCGACCAGACCAGCTGTAATCACAATGGTTGCAGTCGATGACTGAATCAAGGCCGTGATAGCCAATCCCAATAAAAACGCTTTGAATGGATTGTTGGTGACATGTTCCATAGCTCGTTTCAATGTCCCGGAAGAACTTTCTTTCAGTCCGTCGCCCATTAAACGCATCCCATACAGGAATAACGCCAATCCTCCAAACAAGCTTAATATGTCAAAAAAACTCATATACTTCTCCTAGATTTCATATACTTCTCTTAAAGTTCATATACTTCACTTATATTTTACTTATAGTTTATGATGAACTATTTTCGCGGAATGTCAATAGGCAAATGTCGTAAATATCTTTATTTTCACAATCGATATATCTCTATTTATTTTTATTCATTTAATCTTAGATCTAAAAAAACACAGCTATTTCAGCTGTGTTTTTCATTCTTATTTTCTCTTTTTATTCCTTCTATGCAGTTTAGCTCCAGCCAATGTTGCTGCACTAGCTCCCATCAAAGACATCCAAATCTGTGCATCCACAAAGACTCCGGTCGCAACTTCGATCTTTGGCTGTTCCTGTGTTGGTTTTTCCGGTTCTGGTGGAGTCGGTTTCTCTGGTTCTGGCGGAGTTGGTTTTGGTGGTTCCGGTGTATCCGGCTCATCTTTTTCCAATTTAAACTGTACACCGATAAAGAATTTCGTATCCTGCATATTATTTCCATTGTATTCTCCATCAATGTACTGATAATAATGGATGACGTATTTTGTAGCATTCTCCAGCACTGTCTTACTGCTATTCCATTGGGAAGAAGTCACTTCATCAAAAGTATTTCCATCCTGTGGCCCAAAACCGGTCGGTTTTTTCATCCAGCTGTACGATCCTCGATAATCGCTTCCATCCCCACTGATTGGGAACAGGTGTTCATAGAATCCCCAGTATAAGCCAGAAGCTACTTGGCCATTGGTTTCTGTCTCTTGAATGCTATTGACACTCTTGTAAAGAATACCAATCTGTTCTCTGGATAATTCATCAAAGGATGTATAAGTCTTACCATCCGGATCGTTAATAGAGAACCAATCGATATAGTATTTATGCAGGTATTTATTGATGACCGCTTCATAATCCGGATTCTCCTGCTGGGCAAACTCACTTCCATATCCATGGGTGATCAATGCATCTCCAATCAGGTCCGTCCATGTCAAGTGATATCTCTTAATGAGATACTCCAGATCATCAATGCCGTATCCTGGATATTCATCCTTTAACAAGTATTCCAGCGGACGATTAATACCTCTTCGACTATAGGTAGAATAGGAATTGTTTCCTTGCGTTTTGAAGATATCATAACCTTCAAATCCTTTGCCTATAACCGTTTCTCCGTCATAAGCAATCGTTCCTTCCGCACCGCTCTTGGCTTTATACTTGTATTGACCGCTTAGGTCGATGACGTGGATCTCATATTCAATTGTATCCCCTGGCTGATTACCAGGTACTATCACTTCTCCAAAATCCAGTACGTTTATATTCAGTTCTTTATCATCTATATCCTTTGGAATTGTGACCGTATAGATTACTTTCGAATGTGTGCCCTCACGAATGACCTCAACATCTTTGATCAGGCCTTCGGTAGTCGGTTGATAGTCTACTGGTGGAACCGGTTGGATATCCCGGAATTCTGTATCTTTATTCTTTGGTACTTCGAATGCCTTTTTATACCATACACCAATGATATACCCGTTTTCTTTGAGGAGATCTTCTGTCGGATGTTCTCCATACAGAACGCCACCATGATCCTGTACAAAGGAAATTGCATCCTCTTGAGAAGCAAATTCATAATACTTTTTGTATAGTTCATTTTCTTCCTGATGACCCGAATTGTAATAACCATATACTTTCGGACGCCCATATTCGAAATCCATTACCGGTACATATCCGATCAATGTCCAATAAGAATCATCGTTTGGATTGATAACTTCTTTTCCGACCATCACTTGTCCACTGCTAAATGTATAAGCCAGTTTATTAAATAAACCATCTTCTTCAAACGACAAAATAGCTGTATCTATATCTACATCTTTAAATTCTCTATAATGGTAATCGTGGTATGATACATGATGATACGTAAACCATGCAAAGTCCCAACCGGCAAAATTGATGGTTGTTTTTTCAACTTCGTTGGCTTTCAATTGTTGCGGTGCTTTCTTTACCTCATTTGGTTGCGTCAATGTTTCGTTGAAGCTTGTATCTTCTGTGCTTTCCGCATCAAGTTCTTTCTGTACCTGCTCTCTTTGATCGATTGCTTCATTGATTTGATCCACTTCCTCTTGTAGTTGTTCCTGATCACTTTCTTCGGTAGTTGGTTCTGTACTGATGGTTTCTTGGGAAGGTAAGGATCCTTCCTCTACAGGTACGGATGTATCCTCCGTTATTGCTGAATCATTCTCTTCCGCAAACACTGGTGCACTAACTAACGCAAAAGTGGCGCAGGCTGCCATTGGATAACCAATTCCTTTTAATAATTTCTTTTTTGTATCCATATTTTATCCCCCTAATATTCAAAAACATTTATCAAACATTCTTCTTAAATGTAAATGAATTATATTCTATACTACACTTTATATTATACTTATTTATACACATATTTCAATCTGAAAATATTTCTTAGCTATAGAATTAGCACTTGTACTCTGCACAAAGTAATAAAACTCCCTGAAACAGGGAGTTTTATTCCAATCTAAGTGATTTTCTTCTTTTGGATAGATGTGGCTTTTTGTTTACTTGTGGATGCTTCTTGTTCAATGTCAACAATACCACTGTCTCCACCAATGGTGTCTGGGAAAACATATCCACCGGCTGTACTTTACGAATCGTATAACGAGAAGATAATGTCTTCAGATCTTTAGCTAGTGTACTAGGATTGCAGGAAACATAAATAACCGTTGGAATCCGTTTATTCAATATTGTTTGTTTCATAGTTTCATCGAGTCCGCTTCGTGGCGGATCTACGATCAGTGTATCTACTGGTTCTTTGATTTCCTGCAGTTTTTCGGATGCATCCCCGCAGACAAAACGAATGTGGTCACAATGGTTATTCATCGCATTTTCATTGGCATTATCTACCGCATCCGCTACATATTCGATTCCGATTATCTGCTTACCTTTGTCATTGACATATAAACTGATAGCCCCGATGCCACTGTAGGCCTCTACGATCGTATGGGATTTCGGTGTCCATTCAGATACAATTTGGTATAATGCATCGGCTTGTCTTGTATTCAGTTGAAAGAAAGAACGTGGCAGAAGTTGTAAACGGAAATCGCGAAGCATCATCTCCATGTTTTCCGTTCCATACAGATGCCGCATCGTCTCGCCATAAACATGAATCGAATCATCGGTTTTGATGCTCTGCCATAAAGAAACCACAGAATCGATCGCACCTAGCTTCTCAATACATGCCGGTAGCAGTTCCATTGGACCGGTGACCAGTATAATCTGGATCTTTTCATCAAATTCTCGAAGAACCAGATTTTTATAATCTCCATCCGGGTATTCATTGAGAACATCCATAACATAATGACGAGCCTTTTCTATCGCACGGGAATGAACATAACATCGGTTTATCGGCACAAAAGTCTGGCTGTCCTTTTCATACATACCGCTTTCCCAAATACCCAGGGTTCTACGTAAAGGCAGCTTGCATGTATTTCGATAGTTTAGTGGCTCCGGATTTTTTAGAAGAGGCAGAACACGACCTTTATACCCTGCGTATTTATACAGGGATTCCCGCACCATTTCTTCCTTCATTCGAGCCTGTTCCTTGTACTTGGTATGCATCAAGGCACAACCTCCGCACTCTTTCCATATCGGACATAGAGGATACCGTCTTTTAGAACTTGCTTCTATAATGCGATCCAGTTCACCGACCGCATACGAACCCTTATCTTCGGTTATATGAAATTCTATTGTTTCATTGGGAATGGCGAAGGGAATGAACACTGGTTTTCGGTTTACATATGCGATTCCTTCTCCGTTGATCCCCCATTTTTTAATCGTTGTTTTCATGTTTTCTCCACACTGTCACCACAAACGAGAACGTAACATCCATCGGATCGTGATGTTTGATCTTTTCCATAGCTTCATACGCTGTATTATATCGATACGGTGTCATTTCTAATAGGCTCCATAAATCTGTCACCCAATGAGAGAGCGTTAATATCTTCCGGGATTCCATGCGAAATCCTTTCATGGTTTCTTTTGGCAAGGGATTCTCGTAAGGTGTATCGTAAAGTACCTCTTTGAGCTGCCAACAGTGGCGTGGCCCCGGTCCAACGACAATATAAGCCCCATCTTTTTTCAAAAGACGCCAGGCTTCCTGATTGGCCGGCGGTACAAACAATGCCGTAATAGCATCCACGCTGGACGTTTCTAATGGAATATGAAAGATATTTCCGGCCATGTATTGTGTCTTCTTATCATGACGAGCAGCATAGCGTACAGCTTCCTTGCTGGCATCGATGCCATAACACAACATGGCTTGTTCAGAAAATACCTTCGTATAATACCCTTGACCACAACCCATATCTACCAATGTTTCTGTATGGATCGTTTTTAATAGTCCAGCCACATATGCACGCATAAAGGCGTAGTAATCCTTTTCTAAAAAACGTGTACGGGCCTGGACCATTTGTTTATTATCTCCTTGTCCTTTTTTTTGTTTCCGGGACAGGTTCACATATCCTTCTTTTGCTACATCAAAGCTGTGGTTGTTTACACATACAAAGCGATGTTCCTCTTTTTGAAGAGATTCTTGACAAATTGGACAAATCAGCATACTACACCTCCTGAAAAAAAGAAGCCTGTTTTGACTTCTTATTGTTTGGGTAAAGATGGCAACGCAGGTTTTGTACGCGGGATTTCCTGTGTTTGTTTATTTTGTTTGACCAGGAAAACCAGGGCAACGATGGCTGCTGCCAGTAAAATGAATCGCATTAATGACATAAATGCACTGAGAAATCCGACAGATTCCAGCTGTTGCGATAATTCGATGACCCGGTAATACGCATCGGAATTGCCATACCAGTCATAATTATCAATCATCAATGATCTGCCTAACGTTAAAATTTCATTAACCATCAGCAAGACAGGAATACTGATCGTTCCGAATACGACAGCGGCTGTATTCATACCAAACAGAATAAATCCACATTGTTTTTCCTCCTTTTTCTGAAGAGTGAAAATCAAGTAGAGTATAGCTGCTACTATGGCTAATCCCCATTCCATCCAAAAGAGGACCAGAATGGTTTTTGCTTCATTTATCATGCTGTCGATAACAGTGTAACTGTCGGTAATCGCATTAAAAGATGTTCCGTCCATGGAATCCAGTTTGGCAATATGATAGACCATGATAATGGTAACGATCAACGCCACTATGGAAAGTACTCCGTTGAGCAAACTGATACATTTCGGAATCAAACGGTACATTTTGTAATCGCGGTTCATAAAGACACCTCCTAAAACAGATCCATATCCTCTTTTGCCGGGCGTACCCAGATATCTTCTGTCTGTTCAATACATTGTTCCACCATAGATTGCCAGTCCCAGCGGGCTTCATAACGCTGGCAGCGTTCAATCTTCGGTTTCGTTGCCGGATTCTTCGGCTCAAAAATCGTACAACAATCCTCAAATGGTAAGATGGATGTTTCATACGTTCCGATCTTTCGTGATAAATCAATGATTTCCACTTTATCCATACATACTAATGGACGAATGATCGGCATATTGGTTACATCATTGATGGTCTGCATGCTGTCCAATGTCTGGCTGGCCACCTGTCCGATGGATTCGCCGGTCGCAATCACCTGGGCATGACGTTTTTCCGCCAATCCATGGGCGATGCGCATCATCATCCGGCGCATCAGCGTTATCGCATAGCTTTCATCCGCATGCTCGTAGATTGAGAGCTGCAGATTGGTAAACGGAACCACATGTACCAGGATCTCGCCTTGGTATCCGCTAATCAGTTGTGCTAATTCCAGTACCTTCTGACGGGCATGCTGCGAAGTATATGGTGGCGAAGCAAAGTGAACACATTCGATATAGACACCCCGCTTCATCATCAGATAACTGGCTACCGGAGAATCAATACCTCCGCTCAGGCATACCATGGCCTTGCCACCGACACCGACCGGATATCCCCCGGCACCCGCAACACGATCGGTCATAATATATGCAGCATCCCGGTGCACCTCAATAACGATCTTAACATCCGGATCATGGACATCAACACGCCAGGAGCTGTTCCGTAAGATTTCTCCGGCAATCTGCCGATTGATGGTATCAGAAATCAAAGGAAAGGTTTTGTCAGAACGGCGGGCCGCTACCTTAAAGGTTTTCGGTGTAGTAAGATCCAGACATTGTTTGACCGCTTCCTTGATCTGCTCCATATCCGGCTGTACTTTAACAGCCAAAGAAAAGGAGGAAATGCCAAACACCTTGGACAATACATCCTTAACCTGCTCAGGATCTTCCTGATGTAGATAAATATACATGCGGTCATGTTGTTTTTCATATTCCAGACCTTCAAAGTTTTTCAACGCTTTTCGTACATTGTCATATAGTGCCTTGATAAATTTGTTTCGGTTTTTCCCTTTCAAGCTCAATTCGCCATAACGAATTAAAATATGATCATAACGATAATCCATATTGATCAATTATCTCCTTACATACTTGTATAAATGTTTCTGCCTGTTCCATCGTATTATCCTTGGAAAAGGACAAACGAATCATATGTGTCGCATCCTTTTGAGATTTCCCCATGGCTTTCAGCACTTGCGATTCATTCGATCCATGTGAGGAGCATGTGCTCTTAGCTGATACACAGATTCCCCGCTCGTCCAGGGCATTTAACAGTACTTCACTGGTCAAGGAATCAAAGCCGATATTCAGAATATACGGCAATGCGTTTTCCGGCGAATGGATATTCGCTCCGGGTATCTGGATTATCTGCTTCCGCAGCCATTGATTGATCTGTGATACCTTTTTATAGGATGCTTCCTGCTGTTCCAAAGCCAGGCGGATCGTTTTTGCCAAAACGATATTGACTGGCGCATTCTGGGTGCCCCCGCGCAGTCCCTGTTCCTGCTGACCGCCCTGTACCACCGGTAGCAGTCGGATGTTCTTTTTTTTCATTAACAAAGCGCTACCTTTCAATCCGTGGATCTTATGAGCTGACAGAGTCATCATATCCAGGGATGAAACAGGAATATCAATCTTTGAAAAACTCTGTACACAATCTACATGAAACTTACATGTCGGATGGCTGTGTACGACTTTTTCAATATCTTCAATGGGGTTGATGGCCCCCATTTCGTTGTTGACATGCATGCATGAAACCAGAATGGTGTCCTTACGCATGTGTTTCTTTACGATTTCCGGTGTCACGATTCCTTGTTCATTGATTGGCAAAGTATCCACCTCAAAACCAAGCATTTGTAAAAAATCGGCCGAGTGGGCAACCGAAGCATGTTCCACATTGCTGATCAATACATGTTTTCCCCGGGACTGGTTGGCCAGCGCATAACCAACAACAGCTAGTGTATTGGATTCGCTGGCACTGCCTGTAAACAGAATCTCATCCGTACGGACCCGTAGCATTCCGGCTATGGCTGCACGACTTTTTTCCATCAGCTGTCCGGCTTTTCTTCCTACACCGTGCAGACTGTCCGGATTTCCATACAGATCCTTTAAAAGCTGAGTATAAACGTGAAGGACCTCTGGTGAAACAGAGGTCGTTGAAGAGTTATCAAAATAGATCATTCCTATACCTGGTTCATAACTGCCGGATCTTTACGAGCCACCAATTTTTCATAGGTACCCGGATGTAAGTTTTCAATTGCCTGGATGGCAATTTTCAGAGCTCTGGTGTACTCTCCGTTCTGGAAGCACAGTTCAGCTCTTGTCAGATCCGTATCCATGGATGGATGCGAACTGCGGAAACGGTTTCCGAATACAATTGCGTTTTCCACCATTACAGCAACACCAATCAGGTTGTTTGCGTTGTTATAAAGCTTGTATACAAAGTCGATTGCATCCTGCAGATCGGCATTTAATGTTTCTACATCCAATGGTGAATGGCTTAATACCACCTGTACACGGGAAATCAGATTCTCACCTTGACGAATATCCTCACGGAACTGACTGGATACACTTGGCAGCTGGCGCGTTGCCGCATTCAAACGTACCTCATTCAAGATCAGCTGCAGTTTGACCAGCTGTTTTTGCGCTCTGGCTTCATCACTGCTGGCTTGTACCAGTTTGGTTTTCATGCCCTTGATCTGCTTGGAGAAATCATCGACATCCTGAGCATACTCACGATAATAGTGGATTACATCTACACTTGGCATAGCATCCTGAGCCAGTTCTTTCTGGATCAGCTGACCAGCTTCATTCAGATTGGCCATCTGCTCATCGGCCAAGGCAAAGCGATGGGTCCAGTCTTCCAGACCAAAGCGATCCTTTGTGTTGGCATACAGTTCTTTGATTTCGTTCAGATCTTGCTGAACTTCCGCTGTCAGGGCCAGATTTCTTTCCAGACCTCCATGAATTTCATCATAAGCTTCTTTTTCCGAAGTCATTTCATCCTGAAGATCCAATACTGCATCACTTACTTCTCCTAGTTCAACCTGTGCATCCTTCAGATTTCCTACATCGATCAGAGTAGTTGCCTCCTGCAGCTTATCCTTGGCCTGTGCAAGCCGGCTGTCCACTTCCAAAAAACGCAGATCAACATGATTATCTTCCAATGTCTGTGCATTCTTTTCAATTTCACGGATTGCCTGCGGAATCAGTACACGGGCTTTTTCATACAGACTCGGGCATAACGCTATCTGGGTACTGACCTCATCAATCTCATTTGCGATGCGGTTGCCTTCTTCTTTAGCTTTATTAAATTCACTGGCATACATCCACTCTTCAAAATTCGAAAAGTCATTCTCGATTTCCTGCATACGGGAATCAAAAAAAGTTGTCGCCTTATAATACGAAGTCCGATTGCTTTGATATGCTTGTTTCACATTGTAAAAACGTTCTTTTAACGCATTGGAAAAATCACGGATCTCGGTTTCTCTTTTGAGGATATGATCAAGTGCCTTTGAAATAATACGAACACGTTCTTGAGCATCATCTACACTGGTTTCCAGTTCATCCATAACACGCATAGCTTTTTTTGTACGGCCTCTTTCAACCATATCACTGGCTTGTTCACATAATTGGTCACAATCCTCCAGCGATTTCATACATACACGATACTTCGGTGTCAACGTATTTAAACGCTCCATGATATCGGCATTTGCTTTAGCAAAAGCTTTAGCCTTGTTAAATTTGTAGTCAAGCGAATTGTTGCGCACCTCGTTTACATCAGCTTCCAGCTGTGAAAAACGATCTCTGGCCTTTTTCTTCTTTACCGACTTAGAAATGATGCCGATCAGAATCAGAACCAGAATGGCAATCGCTATATAAATCAACACTTCTACAGAAACTCTTTTCTGTATGAACTGAATCAATGACTGAATATACCCCATTACAGTATCCATGAAACATACCTCCCCTTGAAAGCTAAAGTCATTATAGCAAAACTCCGAAACAGTTTCCATGAATAAGTGAATTTTTCTTGATTTTAATCGTTGGCTTTGGTATGATACTTAAGCGTAAATTGATAGCAGCATACAAAGCCTTGATGTTTGCGTTACAGGCAGTGAGCGATATGAGTAACTATGAGCTGATAGCAGAAAGTATCTTACTGTAACACGATTCAGGGTGATTTGTACTGTTATTGTTTTGCAAAAAACAATAGGAGGAAAAACATGTCAAGAAACACAGGAAGTACCTGGAAAAAGTCTCGTCGTCTTGATTTTTCGATTCTTGAAACAGGAGAAGAATTAACACGTCGTAATTACATTCCGGGCCAACACGGTAACGCTCGCCGTCCTAAACTGACAAACTACGGTTTGCAGCTACAGGAAAAACAACGTATTCGTCATACGTATCAACTGAGCGAAAAACAATTTGCCAACACCTACAAGAAAGCAAGTAAAAAAGCAGGGGCTGCTGGTGAAAACTTATTGGTTATGCTGGAAAGTCGTTTAGACAACATTGTTTACCGTATGGGATTTGCCCGTACTCGTCGTGGATCTCGTCAGCTGGTAAACCACGGACATATTCTGGTAGATGGTAAAAAGGTAGATATTCCTAGTTATCAGGTAAAACCTGGCCAGACTATTGAAGTTCGTGAACGTTCTCTGAATTTAGCAAGTATCAACGATGCTTTGGAAGCTGCTGCTTCTACCGTTGCTTTTGTTGAAGTAGACAAAGATAAGAAAAAAGGTGTTTATGTTCGTTACCCTGAACGTAATGAACTGTTCACTGCACAGCCAATTAACGAACTGTTAGTTGTTGAGTATTACAACCGATAAAAAAAA
>DGUK01000075.1:0-29603 GCA_002394635.1 Faecalitalea sp. UBA4312 | reverse complement strand
GAATCAATTGATTCGTTTTTTTTATGCCAGTGTAGAGCCAGCCAGATAGCCAGTAGAAAAAGCAATCTGTAAATTGTATCCACCGGTCATCGCATCCACATCGAGCAGCTCTCCGGCAAACCGTAATCCCGAGACTGTTTTGGAAGCCATGGTCTGCCGATCAATGGAAGACAGATCAAGCCCGCCATGCGTCATCATGGCAGCCTGATAGCCTAATGGACCGGATACATAGACCGGCCAGTTGGAAAACATCTCCAGCAGACGGTTGCGTGTTTTCTGGGAAAGAGATGAGATCTTAATCGATGGATCTAAATGCATTTCCTGTAAAAGCGCCAGACCAAAACGTTTCGGCACATAGTGGCTGACAACCGTTGAAAGCTGTCGATTGCCTGCTTTCAGATCCCGGCAGAAAGCATCTTCCTGCTGCCAGATCAAATTGATATGCAGTGTACACGGCGTAGGAATATATCCGAGGTTGAAGATGGCTGGGCCGGATACTCCGAAGCCTGTCAACAGGATATCACCGACAATTGCCGGTTTACGGATCTTTACATGGCGCAAAGCCACACCGGATAAAGCATGGGTCCATGCCATATCTGTTCGTAGCGGAACCAATACGGGATGCAAGGCCGTGCGTGCATGGCCGGCCTGCCGGGCCAGCGCATAACCATCCCCTTGTGAACCTGTCTGTGGGAAGCCCAACCCACCACAGGTCAGGATCACACAGTCATATGATATTTTTTTCTGATTCAAAACAATGCCTCTGCACACATTGTTTTCCAACCATAGCTGCTGAACCGATGTATCGGTTATTATGTTAACATCCTTAAGCAGACCAATGAATACATCTAGAATATCCGAAGCCTTGTCAGAGCACGGAAAGATCCGGTCATTGTCCTCCTTTTTCAAAGGACACCCATTGCTTTCCATCAGAGCCATCACATCTTTTGGCCCAAAAGCCTTCAATGCCGGATAGACAAACTTACCATGCGACTGAACATGTTGCAGAAATGCATGGATACTTTTGTCATTGGTTACATTACAACGCCCATTTCCGGTCAAAAGCAATTTTTTCCCTAACGTTTGATTCTTTTCATACAAGGTGACCTCCCATCCATTTCGCCAGGCCGCATACGCTGCCATCATTCCGGAAGGGCCGCCACCAATAACAGCGACTTTTTTCATGGTCTTATCATACCATAAGAAAAGTTGTTGCTCGTACAGAACAATTCGGTTTCTTACTTTTTCAGGAAATCCAGTTTTTCGGCAATAAATGAATAGTTTCGATAAACGTGTCCGTCACGCTCCACCTGGTATGAGGACACCCTGCCTTTGACAGCAATCAGATCTTGGGCATGACAGACATCACATACAGTTTCTGCCAGTCCTCTCCATACTTCAACTTGTATATGATCTTGTTCATAGATTCCCTCACTGTTGGCAAACGGACGATCAATTTTCATGAGTATGGACGCTGTTTTAATGCCGTTGGGTGTCTCCTTCAATACAGGCAGTTCTTCAATCTGCCCTACAAAACAAAATAAATTCATGTTCATTCTCCTATCCGGTATAGGTATTTACCCATATCTAATCACCTGCCTTTATCTGTATTGTAGAAATTTAGAATAAAAAAACAAACGAACCATCCTCTCTGAATAGTTCGTTTTTCTTCGATTTACATTATGTAAATTCTTTTTTTTATTCGGATTCAGCATGTTTTGGCCAAATCGTCGTTACTGTGCGATGTGAGAAGTCCAGACTGTCAATAACAGACTGGATCTTTTCCGGTGTCACCGCATAGATCCGTTTAGCTCCCGCAAAGTAGTCATAACCTTCCATTTGTGCATCCATAAGTTCCACCGCAAGGTTTTCAAACTGGTCCAGTTCCCTTATGGTCTGCGAAATGGCCTTGACCTGCAATGATTTCCAGATGGCCGGATTGATCGGCTGGGTCTGCATGGTTTCTACAAGCTGTTCTGTAAGCCGGATAAAGCCATCCACATTGTAGGTCTGTGAATAGAACAACAAGTAGGCATGATCCGGTTGGATATCACATTCGGCTCCTGAAATCTGAGTGATTATCTTCTGCTCCAGCCACTTCTCATAATCCGGATTCAATGCGCTCATCAACGATTCCAGACGCATTTGGACCGCCATATCACGCAGCAGACATTCTTCTTTAGATTCCCCACTGGCAAACTTATATCCGACACAGACGTAAGGAATGGAAATATCCATGAATAGCTCATGAAAAGAACGAACAGGCTCCAGGCTTTCCGGCCGAATGACACGTTCGATCGTACGGGATGCATAAAGTGAAGGAACATTGTTTATCGATTCGATCCATGCCATGATCTCCCGACAGTCTTTCCCGGTAATTCCCACCAGTACAAGTCGGCTTGGATCATAATTCATACGATAGAATTTTGTCAGATCTTCCACTGTTATTTGCTCAATATCGTCTTTGGTTCCCAGAATATCGATACGTACTGGATGCTCGGCATACAGAGATTTCCATGTTTCCATAAGCAGCTTATGATCCGGTGACTGTTCATACATATCTCTTTCACTGAGAATGATCGGACGTTCTTTGTCAATAGATTGTTCATCAATATCCAGCGTCTGTACGAAATCCATCAGCAGCCGGATCGGTTCTTTAATGTCAGAGGTCGTCTGGAAATAGTAAGCCGTCTTATTGTAGGTCGTAAACGCATTGGTCTGCGCCTGCATGGCCGCAAACTGTTCTGCGACATCTTTTCCATCCAGACGAAACATCTGATGTTCCAGATAGTGCGCACATCCGCTTCGATGTCTCACCGTTTCGCCATTGACCCTTTGACAGATATCAAAACCGCCGGCTGAAGTTGCCAACATAAATAAAGAACGTTGATAATCCGGTTTGTGTACCAGGATGACCGTCAGCCCGTTATCCAGCACTTTCTTATTCCATTCCACGTTATAAACTTTCATCCTCATTCTCCTCAATCACAGCTTGGCTGATCAACTGTATGCTCCCGGCAGCTTCAGCTACCTGATCCATCGTTACAGACCGGATCCCATTCAGCTTGTCTTCCAAGGTGAGGTTTCTGTGCAGAAGATCATCTAGATACATCTGCTCGATCCAGGTCCGTGCATAATCCTGTCCGGAAATCAATCCATCAATCAGATCCATTTTGGCATTTTCCATCAAAGTCGCTTCATACTCTTTGCGACATAAACGCCCTAGCTGTTGGTCGATCAACGGCAAAAGCTTCTCTACATATTGTTTTTCGGTTCCTGTTTGAATCAGAAGCGCCCCGTCAAAACGAATCAAGCTCGAGGATATGGAGTAACAATAGCCGTACTTTTCCCGGATCGTATCAAACAGCAGGTTATTGGGACATTGTCCTAACATGGAATTAGCGACCAACAAGGCATAGTACAAATCGGAATCCATGCCAATGTGTGTCTGGTAGATCTGCGCCACACTGGTTTGACTAATATCCTTGGATACAACCTGCTTTATACAGTCATGGACATCAATGCAGTCATAATTTGCCTGGATATGATCTGCTTCATCAATTGTTTCCATATAAGCTTTCATTCTCGGACTGATCTTTCCAACACTGTAGACAACACAAGGTGCTTTTTTGATCTCGCGATACAGCCGGTTGATCTGTCCCAAAGAAACGGCATCCACCTGGTCATATTCGCCGTACAGATCCACACACAAGCTGTGATGAGCCGGTATCTGTGTCAAGGCGGTACGCACGGCCAGACTGTCCGGATCGTCCATTTGCCTTTTCAATCGGTTTTTCAACATATATTTAGCCTTATCCAAGCTGTCTATATCAAAACATGGATGAAACAAAAATTCATCCAGCAGATGAATAACCTTTTCTTCATATGTTGTATCTTCGATCCAGTCCGTCCGGATATATTGATATCGATAATCAATGATCATCTGATTACCATACGCATATAACGTTGTTCCGACCTTTGTATCATACGCATCGCTAAGTGCCGTGATCCATTTCTGGCTGGATACGTAGTGCTCTGTTTTATTTCGATACATCATGATCAGTACGTTCAAAGGTGTGATCCATGCCTTGTTCATTGGCAGAATATAACGTACAGACAAACATGTATCAGTAAATTTTTCGGTGGGATTCCATCGCATTCTTCCACCTCCCGTAGGGATTATTATACACAAAAGTACAAAAAAAGAGAACCGAAGTTCTCTTTTAGATTATCCAACGTGAACGTAACACTGTAAAGCTTGTGAACAGTTTACAGAGGATACAGCGGTTGTTCCTCCGTTCCATCCACCATGTACAGCCTGTCCGTTACCGATATAAACAGCCACGTGTCCGGAGTAAACAATGATATCTCCCGGAACCGGGTTGCTGGTAACTGTACCCAGACTTGTGTATTCTGACGGCCATCCATGGAAGTTAATTCCGGCAGCAGCCAGAGAATTCGTTACTAACATTGTACAGTCTTGTGCATTTCCCAGCTGAGACATGGCAGCGGATGCGATTGTCGAACTGATATTCGAATTTGTAGGAACAGACACCGTTGATGTTGTCGCTGTAGGGGAGGCTGCGACCTGCGTACTCGGTGTAACTGTCTCTACCGGCTGCGTATATGGATCATAAGCTGCGGTCTGTTCCGTGGTTGTCTGCACCGCAGGCTGTTCCACATTGGCCGGCTCTGTTGTCTGTACTGCTTCTGTCTGTTGCTGTTGTTCTAATTGAGCAATCTGCTGCAGCTGTGCCTGGTAATTAGCTTCCTGCTGCGCATTGTATTCCGCAATCTGCTGTAACTGCAGTTCGTAGTTTGCCTGTGCTTCCGCTTCCTGCTGTGCGCGGAGTGCCTCGGCTTCAATTTCGGCTTGTGTTGTGGTAATCACACCATTTTCATCCGTGTAATAACCATCTTCACCATTCGCATTGACAATCGGGGATCCATTGGCATCCAGCCAATAATTCTGTCCGTCGATCGTTTGCATTCCCGTCAATAATTCACCGGTTTCCGAATAGAATACGATTTTGTCTCCATCTTTCACTTTTCCACTACGGAAGCTTCCATCTTCACCAAAATGATACTCTTTTCCGTCAATCGTGAAAGTACCGGTTACCAGTTTTCCATCTTCATCAAAATAATACTTTTTGCCATCAATTTCCTGCCATCCGGTCTTCACTTCGCCGTTCTTGTCAACGAAGTATTTTTTACCGTTGTCATTGACCCATTGATTTTTCTGTGCAAATCCCTGCTCATTGTAGTAAGCATGTGTCTGATCATCCCAGCCCTGTAACAACTGGCCGTCTTTCTGGAAATTGTACTTTGTACCTGAAATTTCCATTTCTCCTGTCGCTGCGGTTCCGTCAGCTTCGAAGTAATATGTGTCGTTGGCCACTTTTTGCCAACCAAATTGCATATCTCCATCCTGGTCAAAATAGTAAAGTTCATTATCAACTTTCGTTAGTCCGGTGGCCTCTTTACGAGTATCACTCAGAATGTAAGAACGTTCCTTTCCTTCTCCATGCCAACCAGGTGCAGTATCACGTGCATAAATAGTTTGAAATACAGTTCCACTTGTACATGCACATAAGGCTACAGCGAGTAATTTGTTGTGCTTCTCAATAAATCTCATGTAATCACTCCTTCACTCATGTACAAACCTAACACAAGTTTTTTTTCAACGCAAATAAAAAAAGTTGTTTTTCATCAATTATGTGTATTTTTGTACAATTTATCACATCATAAAGTGCTTTATATAAAGGTGTTTGCGAAGGATTGTGTAAAAATATGTGATTTTGTAAAAAATATCCCATTTTTCACATAATAAAAATTGTTCACATTCCGTGAACAATTTTTAATTTTCTTTATATTTTTTCAAGATAATCCAGGAAGTTTTTAATGAATTTCCATGCTAAGAATATGGTCGCTAACCCGCTGAATAAAAGGGAAAACCCTCCAAGGACCCGTAAAGAAAACACAACGGTTTCTAATGTTCGCGCAGATAAGCCTCTGATCAAAAATACAACCGTTATGCTTGCATACAGCAACATGCTCAGTATCGCTTCCTTTTTCAATCTGGGCAATAGAGCCCCTGTTAACAACAGGCAGAAAAAATCTGGCCACGCAAAGGGAAATCCACCATGAAAACAGACCCAGAAGATTACCCGCACAATGAGGCTGGCCGAATACGGTTCCATCTGATTCATGAAATGAAACAGCGCATTCTGATCAACAATCCTGGTCAACTGCCAAAAAAACTGGATCTGCCAGATACATTGCCAGATCCAATAGCCTGTTACGACCAGGATAACAAGATCCAGGCGTTTATTACGATCATCAACGAAGCGGTCCATCCAGTTCAAGAGTTTCAAGGAAATCTTCTCCCTTCAGCTGTTCAGTAGCCGATAGATTCGGATAGTCCAGCTGTCGTAAAACTTCATAGACAATGATTGCTGCACAGTTAGATAGATTTAAACTTCTCGCATTGGCTACCATCGGCAATCGCATGCATGTTTCCAGATGCCCCTTTAAGATGGCTTTGTCGATGCCGGTGCTTTCCTTGCCCAGCACAAGATATATATCCTCGGTTTCCTTTGTAAAATCAAACATACTAGGGGCTTTTTTTCCGTAGCGTGTCATGTAAAAGTAATGATCGGCCGGATTCTTGGCAACAAAATCTTCCCAGTTTTTGTGAATCCGGATATCTACCTGTTTCGCATAATCCATACCGGCTCGACGCAAATGTTTTTCATCCATCATAAAGCCCAGCGGCTCAATCAGATGCAGGATGGAACCGGTAGCCATACACGTACGGATGATATTTCCTGTATTGCCGGGAATCTCCGGCTCATATAACACAACATGGATCATTTTACTTCTCCCAGTCCTTCATGAACTTCTCCAGAGCGGCCCCGCGATGGCTGACACTGTTTTTCATTTCGTCGCTGACATTGGCTAAAGTGGTTTGAAACGGCGGGTAGTAGAAGATAGGATCATAGCCAAATCCGTTGGTACCCAGCTGTCGGTCATAGATCTGCCCTTCAACTTCACCACGATATATATGACTTTGTCCTTGTGCATCGATATATGCAATCACACAAACATAGCGAGCCGTACGATCTTTCCCTTTCACCGCGTTTATAATCGCCTGGTTTTTGATATCATAGCTCGTATCTTCTCCCATCCAGCGGGCCGAATAGACACCGGGCATTTTATTCATGGCGTCTACTTCGATTCCGGAATCATCACTGATAACCGGACGGTGGATAGCATTGTAAATCGTCTGTGCTTTGATCAAAGCGTTTTCTTCAAACGTTTTACCATCTTCGATGATTTCCACAGGTTCTTTTAAATCCTTCAAGCTCAGAACCTTTACATCATCTCCCAGCATCTTCTGGAATTCTTCGACTTTATGCGCATTGTTTGTCGCAATCATAATTTCTTTCATTCATATCACCGGACTTATTATAATCCAAAAAAAGAGCTCAAATCAATGAGCTCCGCTTATTAATACATTCCCTGTGGCATTGGTGGCATTTCCGGTTCTTTTTCCGGGATTTTCGCAACACCGACTTCAGTCGTGATGAACAAGGCGGAAATGCTGGCCGCATTCAACAACGCATTACGGCTTACCTTAGCCGGGTCGATGATTCCGTCTTCAAACAAGTTCACCCAGATACCTTTCTTGGCATCAAATCCATAGTTTTCAGGCTGTACTTTCTGCATTTCTACGATATCATCGCTGTTGTATCCGGCATTGTCGGCAATCTGTGCTATTGGCGCCAACAATGCGTCAAAGACGATCTTGATTCCCTTCTGTACATCCACTACCTCGGATTTAACTTTGTCCTTCAGGTCCATATAAGCGTTAACTAGACATGCTCCACCACCGATCACGATACCTTCGCTTACGGCTGCACGTGTGGAATTCAGGGCATCTTCAATACGCAGTTTCTTTTCTTTCAGTTCGGTTTCTGTAGCAGCTCCTACTTTGATGACAGCGACACCGTTGGATAATTTACCTAGACGTTCCGACATACGTTTTTTGTCATATTCGCTCTTAGTATGCTCCATCTGTGCTTCGATTTCCTTCACGCGAGAAGCTACTTCTTCTTTGGTACCGGCTCCACCGATCATCGTTGTATTGTCTTTTGTAACAACCAGACGTTTTACAACACCCAGATCCTCTACTGTCATATCTTTCAGTTCCATGTTCAGATCCTTGGAGAAGAAGCGGGCACCGGTAATCACCGCAATATCCTGTAGCTGTTCTTTCTGGTTGTCTCCGAAACCAGGTGCTTTTGTAGCCACAACATTGAAAGTTCCACGCAGTTTATTTAAAGCCAATGTAGATACAACTTCGTTTTCCAGATCCTCGGCAATGATCAATAATGCACGATTAGACTGTACGATTTGTTCCAACAATGGCAGGATTTCCTGCACGTTGTTGATCTTCTGATCTGTTACCAACACATACGGATTTTCCATAACACATTCCATCTTCTCACGGTCACTGACCATGTATGGAGAAATGTATCCCTTGTCATACTGCATACCTTCACTGATTTCCAGCTCTGTTTCAAACCCGTTGGATTCATCCGTGGAAATAACACCATCGCGTCCTACACGGTCCATTGCTTTAGCAATGATCTTACCAATTTCTTCATCACCGGCAGAAATCGTTGCGACATTAGCAATATCCTGTGAACTATCTACTTTTCTGGAATGCTCCAGAATATATTTAGCCACTTCTTTGCTGGCCATTTCAATGCCTTCACGCATTAATACAGGATTTGCCCCACGATCTACCAAACGCAGACCACTTTCGATCATGCTCTGTGCCAGGATCGTTGCGGTGGTCGTACCATCACCGGCAGTATCATTGGTTTTATTAGCTACTTCATAAACCAGTTTAGCTCCCATGTTTTCAAATGGGTCTTCCAGTTCAATTTCCTTGGCGATGCTGACACCATCGTTGGTGATCATCGGAGATCCGAATTCTCTTTCCAACACCACATTTCGACCTTTTGGTCCTAATGTTACACGAACTGCATTGGCAAGTGTGTTGACACCTTTCAACATTGACTCACGTGCATCTTTTGAAAAACGTACTTCTTTTGCCATATTTTCTCCTCCTTAACGATTTACCGCAATGATGTCTTCATCTTTGATAACCACAAATGTTTCATCATTGATTTTAATTTCTGTTCCTGCATATTCCCGGAATAACACTTTATCTCCGGTTGTATAATCCGGCTGTTCCACTTTGGAACCAATGGCCTCAACCACCGCAAACTTAGATTTTTCTTTGTTGGTGGTCAAAATAATTCCACTTGCCGTTGTTCTTTCTTCTTCAACTTTTTTCAACAATACATAATCATGTAAAGGCTTTAACATATGCATCCTCCTTTTAGCACTTGCACTTTTTAATTGCTAAATACATTATACACATTTCTAGCACTTATGCAAGTGGTTTGCTAAAATTAATTTCGAAAGGTGTTGCAGCTTTCTTTATATAAATATAAGGAAAGAAGCACTTTTTTCATAGGAATCCGGCCGTCCTTCCCCTGTCTTTTTTTTGCTGATATTTTTAGCACTCTATCACGTTAGTTGCCAGACCATTTTTTTTCATATCTTTATTATATATAAGGAAAGAAAAAGAAGGATTTCTCCTTCTTATTCCATAGTAAACAATGCTTTTGAATCAATTTCCTGTGCAAAACGTTCCTTTGCCTGCTCCAATGGGAGCTGTTCTGTTTTCCGTGTACCACGTTTACGGATCGTTACACTTTCGTTTTCTACTTCCCCGTCTCCGACAACGATCTGGTATGGAATCTTATTGATTTGTGCTTCACGGACACGATAACCAAGTTTTTCATTGCGGGCATCGATTTCCACACGCATACCCATGCGACGTAATTCCATCATCACGCGTTTTGCGTAATCGTAATGTTTTTCCTGATGAACCGGAATCACAACCAGCTGTTTCGGAGCCAGCCATAATGGCAGACTTCCTTTTGTTTCTTCCATCAGGAAAGCTACGAAACGATCCAATGATCCCAGGATTGCACGATGGATCACAACCGGTCGCAGTTTCTGATTATCACTGGACACATATTCCAGTTCAAAACGTTCCGGCAGCTGATAATCCAGCTGAATCGTTGATAAGGTTACGTCATGGCCTAAAGCAGAACGAACCTGTACATCGATCTTCGGTCCATAGAAAGCAGCTTCTCCAATTGCTTCATAGAATGGAACACCCATTTCCTTCAATACTTCTCTTAATTCTGCTTCACTCTTTTCCCACAGAGCATCATTGCCAAAATATTTTTCAGCATTCTCCGGATCGCGTAAAGAAAGCCGGAATGAATATTGCTGGAAGTTAAAATCTTTATAGACATCCAAGATTAGTTTGGTTACATCCTTGATCTCATCAGCAATTTGATCCGGACGACAGAAGATATGCGAATCGTTCTGTGTGAAAGAACGAGATCGTTCAATTCCTGTCAATGCACCACCGGCTTCAAACCGGAAATCGTGGGCAATCTCAGCAATACGGATCGGCAGATCACGATAAGAATGCAACGTGCTCTTGTACATGATCATATGTTCCGGGCAATTCATCGGACGCAGGCAGTATTCCATGCCGTCCCGTTCCATGATCGGAAACATGTCATCTTTATAATGTGCCAAATGACCACTGATCTTATATAATTCGGTAGAAACCACAGACGGTGTCAGCACATGCTGGTAACCTTGTTCCAGCTCTTTATCCATAATATAATCTGATAACAGTCTACGCACTGTAAATCCATTCGGTTTCCACATCGGTAAGCCGGCTCCAACCACTTCCGAGAACATGAACATATCCATTTCTTTTCCCAGTTTACGATGATCTCTTTGTTTGGCATCTTCCAGATCGGCCAGATGAGCCTCCAGTTCTTCCTTGGTAGGGAAGCAACAACCGTAAATTCTCTGCAATACTTTATTATTCTTGTCTCCCTTCCAATAAGCACCGGAATGTTTCAGTAGCTTAAAGTTCTTTAACAGTTTAGTGGTTTCAACGTGAGGTCCCCGACATAGATCCGTGAAATCCCCCTGGGTATACATGGAGATGTTGGTGCCTTCCGGCATGCGGGAAATCAGATCCACTTTATATGGATCATCTTTAAATTGATCCAGTGCTTCTTCACGGCTGATTTCATGACGAACGATGCGTTTATTGGATTTTGCGCATTTTTTCATTTCCTTTTCGATTTTGGCAATATCCTCATCACGGATAACATCATCCCCTAGATCGATATCGTAATAAAAGCCTTCTTCCACAACCGGGCCTACCCAAAACTTCGCGTGGGGATAGAGATGTTTAACAGCCTGAGCCATTAAATGCGCACAGCTGTGATTCAGGATGCTTAATTCTTCATTTTCTTTAAAATTTACCATTTTATTTTTCCTCCATATAAAAAGCGACAGCAGTCAAAGGACGTCTGTCGCACGCGGTACCACCTTTGTTTATGCAGATTATGCATACACCTCATTATCTTTTAACGCAAGAATACGGCACACTTTTTCAAGGGCAATTCAAAGGGAGTAAATACCAGTTCCGTCAAAAAGCTTCCACCGCCCGCTTTTCTCTCTCTATCCGAAGGTCTTGTATTCATATCCTTATCATCATTGATAAAAAAATTATAAATCGAATGTGTCCATAAGTCAAAAAAAAAGGAAGTGAAAGTTGAAACTTTCTCTTCCTGTTATAATCCATTGACATTCATACAGCGCATTGCATTCAAGATAGCCAGAAACGCAACACCGACATCAGCAAAGACAGCGGCCCACATGCCGGTCAACCCCAATGCCCCAAGGATAAGCACTAGTACTTTGACCGCAATCGAGAACACAATATTCTGATGGACAATTTTTAAGGTCTTATGACTGATGCGGATAGCCGTAGCTATGCTGGCCGGATCATCATCCATTAACACGATATCTGCGGCTTCGATGGCCGCATCACTACCTAAAGCTCCCATCGCAATCCCGACATCACTGCGTGTCAATACTGGTGCATCGTTGATCCCATCTCCGACAAAAGCCAGTTTTTCCTTCTCGCTGCCTTTCTTTAATAACGTTTCTACGCAATCCACCTTATCCGTTGGCAGAAGCTGAGCATGAACTTCATCCATATCCAGTTTTTTTGCGACCGCTTCAGCAACATGCCGGCTGTCCCCTGTCAACATGATGGTCTTTTGGATGCCGGATGCTTTCAGGTTGTGGATAGCCTGCTTTGCATTTTCTTTAATCTCATCCGCAATTTCAATATATCCCAAATACTCGTTATCACTGCAGACATAGATGACCGTTCCTAACCCACAAGCCGTTTCGTCAACTTTTCTTCCAATCCTGGTCATCAGTTTAGTATTGCCTACATAATACGTAACAGCACCCACTGTCGCACAAATACCATGTCCAGCTATTTCCTGTACATTGTCTACATCCGATGTATCTATAGATTTTCCGTACATCTCTTTAATGGATTTGGAAATCGGATGGTTAGAAAAGCTTTCGATTTTGGCTACCAGTTCCAGAAGTTCATCCTGAGTTCCTTTTTCAACATGAATCTGCGTTACCTTAAAATTTCCTTTGGTCAATGTACCGGTTTTATCAAAGACGATCCTTGTCACCTGCGATAAAGCTTCTAAATAATTCGACCCTTTGACCAAGATCCCGCGACGGCTGGCAGCACCGATGCCTCCAAAAAAGCTTAACGGAACACTGATAACCAAAGCACACGGACAGGAAATAACAAGGAATGTCAAAGCTCGATAGATCCATTGCCCCCAGTTTCCTGTCACCAAGGATGGAATCACTGCCAGCGCAAGCGCACTAAATACGACAATCGGGGTATAGAATCGAGCAAATTTTGTGATAAAATCCTCACTTTTACTTTTCCGGTCACTGGCATTTTCCACCATTTCCAGTATTTTTGATACTGTTGAATCTTCGAATTCTTTGGTAACCTGGGCATATACAACACCACTTTGATTGATACAGCCACTGATTACTTCATCCCCCACAGTGACTTGACGAGGGATTGATTCTCCGGTCAGGGCACTGGTATCCAAAATCGTAGTTCCTTTGGTCACAATACCATCCAGTGGGATCTTTTCTCCAGGCTGTATGACTATGATATCTCCAACGGAAACCTCTTCTGGGTCCACTTGTTCTATCGTCCCATTGACTTCGATACACGCATAGTCCGGGCAAATATCCATCAAATCTGCTATCGACTGACGAGAACGATTGACCGCATACGACTGAAACCATTCTCCAATCTGGTAAAACAAGACAACTGCACACGATTCTGAATACTCTCCTAAAGCTAAAGCACCCAGACTAGCTACGGCCATCAGAAAATTCTCATCAAATACCTGCCCATGTCCGATATTGGTCACTGCTTTTTTTAGGATGTCATAAGATATGTAGATATAAATACATAAAAACAGAATGGTCTGCACAAGCTTCGGTAATGGAGCTGCCAAGGCTATCCCATAAGCCACCAAGGCAATACTGATCCGAAGCAGCATCTTTTTCTGTTTCTTCGTCATGTTTTTAAGCATAAACTTCAAAATCAGAATCTACTTTTTTTCCTACTTTTTCTACTTCTTTGACAATCTGATCTATATCGCCATCGACATCCAGTGTCATTTTCTGCGTCATAAAGTTTACGCGGGCTTTATTTACTGTTTCCATCTTACCGATCGCATCTTCAATCTTTGCCGCACAATTTGCACAATCTACTTCAATCTTATATGTTTTTTTCATAAAACTTTCCTCCCTTTATTGAACAATTGAATAACTGTTCAATTATTATATTAACAATATACCCCTGTATATAAGCACTGTCAATAAGGAATTATTCTTTTTTCTTCCTTATATAATATATATGCGCATTCGACAATTCTAGATCTTTCCATTATAATAATTTTATGAATAAATCGTATTTATATGACCCCCATAATCCAGAGCTTATTGAGCTGGCTATCCAAGAAATGCCATGTGACCAAACAACGGACAGCCTGTCCCAGTTCTTTAAGGTAATGGGCGATGTAACCCGTTTAAAATTGTTGATGGCCTTAGAAAAAGGAGAATTATGTGCCAGTGATCTATCCAACGTTGTCGGATTAAATCGATCAGCCATCAGTCATCAGCTGAAAGCTTTAAAAACTGCAAAACTTGTCAAATCACGAAAAGAGGGAAAAACTGTCTATTATTCCCTGGATGACGAGCATATCCATTCCGTATTAAAAGTAAGCTTGGAACATATTCTGGAAGAGGATTGATTTCTTCTTCTTTTTTTATTTATAATAATTTTATGCAAATTATAATTTCGCCTGCCAAACAGATGAAACCTACGGAAGATGATTTTGGACCATTAAGCCAACCGGCTTTTTTAGACCGTTCTAAAAAATTGGTGAAGAATATTCAAAATCTGGATTACGCTTTCTTGAAAAAAGCACTTCTATGCTCTGACAAGATTGCTCGTTCAGCTTACGATAATTATCAAACCTTTGATTTTGCACGTAATGTTTCTCCAGCTTTGTTCACATATAGTGGGATCCAATATCAATACATGGCCCCGGATGTATTCACCGATGATCAGATCCAGTATGTACAAGATCGTTTGTGGATCCTGTCCGCCTTATATGGGGCTTTACGCCCGATGGACGGGATCGTCCCTTATCGTCTGGAAATGCAGACAAGGATCCCGGATTCCTTATATTCATTTTGGTCAGATGCCCTGGCCAACCATATTCCTGCAGGGCCAATATTGAATCTTGCCAGTGAGGAATATGCAAAATGCATTCGGAAGTACCGACCAGTGATTGATGTTCGCTTTTGTCATAATGTCAATGGTAAATTAAAGGAAAAAGGTGTGTATGCCAAAATGGCAAGAGGCCGTATGGTACGTTTTATGGCAGAACAACATGTGGAAACCATCGAAGAGCTTTACAGCTTTCATGATTTCAATTATACATACAGCCCTCATGACAGTAATAATTCTGTCCTTATATATATAAAAAAATAGACGGTTCATACCGTCTATTTTTTGGATTGTTTAGCAGAACGAAGATTGATCCGTTTTCTTTCCTGTTTTCTCTTTTCGGGTTTAACCTCCCGGTATATTTCGAAACAGACTCCATCTGTTGTATTGTAACCTTTTACCATATACTTATTGGCTTTTACAACCTTGGATACAATGGAAAGTCCTAAACCGAAACGACCTCCTTCCCCTTTTTCATAGGGGCGGAACAATGTATCGATTCGATCCTCATCCATCATCGGTCCGTCATTACTGATTTTCAGATTGTTTTCATGCACTTCAATACGAATATACGACTTGGCATATCGAAACGCATTCTCCATAATGTTTTCGATAGCTACCCGCCATGCTTCCAATAATCCATCGAAGAATACTTCTTCCACATCTGTCTGGATTTCAATCTCCGGGCGGATAACTGCGGAATTTAAAACCACCTGTTCAACGACATCCTTCATATTGGTCACTACGCCTTCTGCATCAGATGTCAATAAATATTCCACCCGATTCAAATACAATAAATTATGCACTTTGTTTTCAAGTCGCTGCGCGTTGTCAATGATAACATCGGCACTCTTTTCTATGGTTCCGTACGGATAGATGCCGTCCTTAATGGATTCTGCATACGATTTAATGGTCGCAATCGGTGTTTTCAGGTCATGTGATATGTTGTGAACCATCTCTTCCTTGGCTTTTTCCTGCTTGTCCAGCTCTTCCTTCATAGATGAAAGCGCTTTAGCCACTTCTCCGATCTCATCTTCCCGATTGATCACTAGCTCCACATCTTTTCCTAGACGAACTTGATCAATATAATATTTGATCTGGTTAAGCGGATGAATAATGGAATATACCCAGATCATCAAGATCATCATAAAAGCAAAGTAAGCAAAAATGGTCAGATCGAATGTGGAATCTACCAGCGAGCTTCGCAGTTCGTTGGCATATGTATCGTCCATAAAACTGGCCAGGACAAATTCCTCTTTGTTGAAATTGATATACTGCTCACGATAAAAATATTTCTTTGTGCCAATATCCACCGTTTTCTCAATAACCTTGTTGTCAGTGGAAATCTCCAGGGAAGAACTTTTCAAAGCCTCCAACAATTCAATCGGAACGTTCTCATTGTCCGATGAATTCATGATTTCAATGCCATTGTGATCAATAATACAGTTAACTTGAAAATCATCTGTCATCATTTCTAGATAATCCTTTTTCACTGCTTCTTTGTTGTTGGACTTTACCACTGTGACCAGAGACTGCTGCCGATTGGCCATCATGCCGAAAGTCTGTTTAGCTATGGTACGATCAATGTTTCCGTTCAAAAACAGAAAGAAGAATGAAAAGAAGAAGATAATGAACAACAGGATGATCATGATTACCTGATTGGTCAAGGACAGTTTACGAAAATATTCAGTAATCTTTTTCATATTAGCCTAAGCGATATCCATAACCGTAGATTGTATGAATGTTTAGATTCGGCAGCTTTTTACGCAGACGACGTAAAGTATCATCTACAACACGATCCGAACCAAAATAGTTTTCATCCCATACGTTCTCTAGGATCTTATCTCTTGAAAACGCAATCCCTTTATTCTTGATGAACATCATCAGAAGATCAAACTCCTTTGTGGTCAATTCAATTTCCTGATTATCGAAGAAGATCTTTCTCTGCTCTTCATCCAGCTCATATCCATCGATGCTGATACGGTTGTTATCATCCTTGTAAGCCCGTTTAATAAGATTATTGACACGCAGTACCAGTTCCTTGGGAGAAAACGGTTTTGTGATATAGTCATCACTTCCCTTTTCCAAACCGATAACACGGTCAAATTCCTTGTCACGAGCGGACATGAAGATTACCGGAATCTCCGGTCCCTGCAGATGGATCTCTTCAATCAGATCAAAGCCGGATTTATCATCCAACATAATATCCAGGATCCACAAATGCACATCATCATCCGTTACGTGGGCATTAGCTTCTTCATACGTATAATATGATCTTACTTCGTATCCTTCCTTACGTAAGTATTGGGCGACTAAGTTATTCAGATCCTTTTCGTCTTCCACGACGCAAATGACTCTTTTCATCGTTGTGCCCTCCTTCCATTATTAAACATCATGTTTTTTAATATAATCAACAACGCGGCCTACGTATTTTGCACATAACGCATCTGTTTTAGCTTCTACCATGACACGGACCATTGGTTCTGTTCCGCTTGGCCGTACAAGAATACGACCTTCATCACCAAGACGATCTTCTACCTTTTTGATTAGTTCCAGCAGTTTCTCATCCTGCAATGCTTTTTCTTTATCTTTCACGATTACATTTTCCAGCAGCTGTGGATAAATAAATAACCCTTCGCACAGCTCCTGCAGTGTCTTTCCGGTTTCCTTCATCACTTTCAGAACTTGTAAAGCTGTGAATAAACCATCTCCTGTTTTTTCGAATTCATAGAAAATAATATGTCCGCTCTGCTCTCCGCCGATATAATAGTCGTTTTTCTGCATTTCTTCATAGACATATTTATCTCCTACAGCGGTTTTGATATAGTCGATCTTGTTGGCATCCAACGCTTTATACAATCCCAGGTTTGCCATAACCGTTGTAACACACATATTTTTGTTCAAGCGGTTTACAGACTTTAAATAACGAGATTCCAAATATAGTATGTAGTCACCATTGATCAGCTGGCCATCACTGTTGACCGCAATCAGACGGTCAGCATCTCCATCAAAAGCCAGACCGATATCATAATCGTTTTCCTTCATCAGGCGCTGCAGGCTTTCCGGGTGGGTCGATCCGCATTTCTTATTGATATTGATTCCGTTTGGTGAATTGTTGATGGCTTCTACGGTAGCACCCAGCGCATCCAGTGTTTCCACGGCCGTACTGGTAGCTGAACCATTGGCTAGATCGACCGCAATTTTCATACCGGTCAGATCTACATTGACGGTTTCTTTCAGCCAGGACATATAAATCTCCAGACCATCCTCCCAATTGATAAATTCACCGATCTTATCTCCGGTAGCCAAAGGAAGTTCACTGTTGCCGTCCATATATTCTTCAATCGCAAGCAGGATTTCTTCTTCCATCTTTTCACCCTTGTGATTGAAAATCTTGATTCCGTTATCATAATACGGATTGTGGCTGGCACTGACCATGATACCACAGTCAAACCGTTCTTTTTGGATCAGATAACTGACCGAAGGTGTCGGACATACACCCAATAGATAGACCTGGGCCCCCATACTGCTGGCTCCGGCCGCCAGTCCAAGCTCGAACATATCTCCGGATAAACGTGTATCCTTTCCGATCAGAATACGCGCATGTTTCTGTTTGCTGTAATACCATCCCAAATATTGTCCAATGTGAATGGACATATCCAGTGTTAAATCTTCATTGGCTCGTCCACGGACACCATCTGTACCAAAATATTTTCCCATCATAGCCTCCTAATCTGTATCATGTGCAGCTTTCTTTCTCACTTCTACGATCATTGTGGATGGCTCGATTGCCACATCCACACTGGCACCTTTTTCATCATAAGCTGCCAGGGCTGCACTGAATTCAAAATCTCCTGTCTGTCCACTGGCATCTACAATAGCCTTGACAGTTCGGATCGAATCAATCTCAGACTGAGATCCTGTTACGATAACCTTTGTCTGCGGAAGTGTCGGTTTTTCAAAATCCGATGCATCCTGATCTGCATCCAGCAACAATTCACTGGTGACTGTAAATTCTTTGGATACCTTTTTCTCCAGAACAACGGTTGCCGAAGCAGGATCCACCGTTGCGCTCAAACTAGAGGGCAGATTATCCACTTTAAAATCAACGATATTCTGACCTTCCACGCAATCACTCAAATCAACAGATACTGATATATTTCCTTGGTTTCGAAAAATCTGAATATCTGTAGCACTGCCGGATAAAGATACATTCACTTCCTCGGGAATACCATTGACTACGTACTGATCTTCATCCAGTTTAACATTTGGCTTTATGTGGTCCACTTCAATCGTGGCAGTTACCGTTTTAAAGATCTGCTTGCTAACATCGTTGTAGTTGATTGTCACACAAATCATGATCGAAACCAATAACGAGATCATAACCGATCCCCACTTGTTAAAGATCATAATATCAAATATGTCATTCAATTTTGAATAAATAAACTTAAAAAAGAACAACAGAGCGTCTAAAAGACCACCGGGATGATTCTTATTGGATTGTTTCATTGCTGTCATCCCCCTGTCCTATATTATACAGATCCACAACCTGGATCGGCTGAACGCGTTCATCTGTTCTTTTTTTCTCGATCCGGCCTTGCTTACGCACACGGGCAAGGCCCAACGACTTTGCCGTCTTGATAATTGGATTATCACCATGAGATTCTTTTTCATCCGGAACAAAGATATTCTGTAAAAACCGCTTCAGCCCCGCCGGTTTATATTGTGTCAGCTGACCGTTCAGGGCTATGGAAATACCTCCGGTTTCTTCACTGACAATAATTGTCACAGAGTCAGTGATCTCACTGATTCCTACGGCCGCACGATGACGAGCTCCGTATTTACTGGGTAGATCCCGTGTCGTCGGCGGAAAATAAGCTGCTGCACAGGCAATCTTGTTGCCTTGAATAATAACAGCTCCATCATGCATGGGTGTACCATACTGAAAAATTGTTCCCAATAATTCACTGGAAACAACGGAATCCATACGGATTCCTGTATTTACATAATCTGTCAGTTGCTGCGTCTGCTGGAGAGTGATCAATGCCCCTGTTTTGGATTTCGACATGTTTTCACAAGCCATCACCAATTCATCAATCATCTGCATACTCTGCTCGCGGGTCATATCCGCACCGGCCAGACCGGCCGAACGGCCCAGTTTTTCCAGCACACCGCGGATCTCCGGTTGAAACAGAATAATCACAGCCAAAACTCCCCACTGCAAAAAGATATCCATGATATAGCTGAACGCATCCAGACCCAGTAAAACCGATAGACCCTTGATCATAAAGATAATCAGGATTCCTTTTAAGATCTGGACAGAACGTGAATTGTTCCTCAAAATCCGCAAGGCGGAATAAATTAACAGCCATACGACCAGGATATCCAGAATCAGACGTATTATAACTGTAACATCCGATATAGCAGTGCTCAATGCCAATCCCCCTTAATTTCGATTAAATCTATAGTATATCATCAATCAACTCTTTAATTGACATATATACATTTTTCGCCTGATTTTTCAATTCTTCCGGCGCAGTAAAAATTGTATATCCATTTGGTGAAGTCTCCAGCAAAGGAAGGTCATTGTAAGAATCACCAATTGTATACAGATCATCATAATCAATGTTGGCGTATCCACATACAAATTCAACACCGGTTGCTTTAGAAATGCCTTTCTCTACAATGTCCACACAATAGTTGTTCGCATAAGCCACTAAAGTAGAAGAGAAGAATGAATTAATATCCTTGGCAAATTCTACTGCATAATCCGGACTCGTCATCGATAATACGATCTGTGTATATCGTCCGATATCCATCACTTCTTCTTCACTCATATCCGGCTGCATGGTCGGATACCGGTAATCCTGCATATCCGGATTCACTATGATCTTATGACGCCGCTCTCCATCATTGACAACATAGCTGACCACACCTTCGCTTTCCTTAGCGATAAACATCAAATCCACACTGGTAATATAATCCATATAGATTGACTGCAACAGCTCGCCTTCGTTGTTGTAAACCAGCGCTCCATTATTGCATACGATATAATCTACAGGAAAAGGATGCTTGGCAATCTGTTTATCAATCGATTCTTTGGCACGCCCGGTACAAACCACAAATAGATTACCCGCTTCTCTCCAACGTTTAATTGCATCAATGTCTTCATCCATCACATTGTCACCATAACACAATGTTCCATCATAATCCGATGCTAATAATTTCATATCCGATTCTCCTTTTGTACATTACTATTATTTTATCACATAATTTAGAAGATGATTGCATTTTTATATGAAGAAAGCAGGTAATCTTACATACCTGCTGCATTTCTTTATTCAATTGTATAAGTATTCATCTTATTAGAAGAAATTAATCCTGAATTATCATGCTGTCTGTATACGATCGGATCTTCTTCACTTTTTGATGACAGCTTATTTTCCTTCAGATGATTATTCTTGTGAAATGGATCACCGGTCTATCACTCAACCTTATTATTCTCTCATCCTTGGTCAATAAGTTTCTTGGAATGTTTATTCTGGTTTTTCCAGCTTGCCTTTTGGAGTCTTCTCTCCATAGTTTTTATGTCGCCGGATGAATAGAACATCCGACTAAAGATCTCTTGTCATCTTCCCACCGCTCTCTAATTTTTATATGTTTTGAAACGGCTCTTTTCTCTTTTCTTAAGCCCTGTTTCTTTTGTCATTTACATTATATAAAAATATATTATTTTTTCTATAACATTGGAAACTTTGGCTCTTATTTAGGAAAAACCTGCTTTCTTCTGGCATTCAGTTTTCTTTTTTGTGCACGTGACATCGGGATGATCTCCTCATCGTTTATTTGAACCGAATCGTTATACCAGGCTGTAATATGTTTTTCGTTTACAAGATAAGATACATGGACACGGATAAATCCATACCCTGCAAAAGCTTCTTCCAAACTGGACATATTCATCCGTTGATGAAAAGTTCCTTTTCGTGTGTGAAAGTATACCATCTTATCAATTTTTTCCATATAATAAATATCTTCATACGGAAGATTCACATTTACGCCATCATAGTTCAGATTGTAAAGATCGACCTGCTGACATAAAGATACAACGATGTCTTTATATCTTTTCAGATCTTCCTCCAGATTATCCTTCGATATATGCAGAATGCGCCCTCTTTGATCCCCTTCCTGTTGCTGATCGCATACATACAAAAACAATGCATTGGGATTATCATGAACAAAAACACTTTCAAAACGAGGCGTCTGAAACATGCCGTCAAAAATAAACATATGAAAAGTCATCTGTTTACAGGCCTTTGCCAGTTCGCTAGCTTTGAAAAAATGTCGGAACGTCCAATCTGTGTTTTCAAACATTTTCGATAATAAGAATACAATATCCTTTGTCTCTTTTTCGTGTTCTAAAATAGCTATCCGGATCATATTTTTATTATAGCATAAGAAAAGAGCTGATTTCTCAGCTCTCGTTTGAATTATTCGACTTCTTCCCGCCAAAGCTTGGCACCCAGCGATTTCAGTTTTTCGTCCAGATGATCATAGCCTCTGTCAATATGGTATACATCATGGATCTCGGTTACACCTTCAGCCATCAGGGCAGCCACTACCATAGCAGCACCACAACGCAGATCCGTTGCTTTGACACGGCTTCCGTAAAGTTTAGTCTTGCCATGGATAAAGGAACTTGGCACACGAACATTGATGTCAGCTCCCATCCGGTTCAGTTCATCACAATGCTTAAACCGTTCAGCATAAATAGTTTCCGTCACCGTTGACAAGCCATTAGCTTGTGTCAAAAGGACTGAAAAAGGCTGTTGCACATCTGTGGCAAATCCCGGATATGGTTTGGTCAAAATTTCCGTTGGTTTTAATGGTTTGTCATTTCGAAGAACATGAACAAAATCCGATCCCACTTCCAACTGTACGCCGATCTCCCGTAATTTCATAATAATTGCATCCAAATGCTGAGGAATGATGTTTTCGATCATCATGTCATCCGCCATGGCTGCAGCCATAATTACATAGGTAGCTGCCTCGATCCGATCAGGAATGATTTCATGGAAACAACCCTTCAGATCCTGTACACCTTCAATGGTCAATGTGCTGGTTCCCATGCCTCGGATCCTGGCTCCCATTTTATTCAATAAAGTTGCGATATCGATAATTTCCGGCTCCCTTGCCGCATTTTCAATAATTGTACGACCTTTGGCATGAACAGCAGCCATCATAATATTGATGGTTGCTCCGACACTGGAGATATCCAAGAAGATATTGGTACCGACCAGCTCATCCGCATCCAGTATATAACATCCGTTTTCGTAATTAATATTAGCCCCTAACGCTTCAAAGCCTTTCAGATGCAGGTCGATCGGTCTGGGACCTAGATAGCATCCACCTGGCATGCGAATCTCCACATGACCAAAACGCCCTAACAAAGCTCCCATAAAATAATAGGAAGCGCGCAGTTTTGTCACTGCTGATGATACCAGCGGCGTGTTCTGAATATGGGTCGGATCGATATACAGAGTCCCCTCTTCTCTTTCTTCTACCTTTACCCCTAATTCATCCAACAATACCATCAAAGACTTAACATCGGAAATCTCCGGTACCCCGTATATAGTAACCGGTTGATTTGATAAAACGCAGGCAGGAATCAACGCAACGGTTGCATTTTTAGATCCACTGATCCGAACTGTTCCTTTTAAACGATGCCCACCTTCGATCTTAATAACTTTCTCCATACTATCCCCCCTAAAATATATGTTAAGGTTGTTTTTTTTCGTAAACATTCTGATTGTATCACGAAAGACGTTCCTTGAAAAGTTGGAACCCGAAAATCACATGATTTACGATAATTGTTACCATTCGATCTTTCTGTGATGGGAAATACCTCGGATCACCAGGTACAACCCAGTCAAATTGATCAGTATAACGACGGTGGACCCTGTCAGTCCATTCATGTGGTTTTTAAAAAGAATATCAGTACTGAACTTCTGCAGAAGATAGATTTGCATACAGTATACAGAAATAAAGACCGTAACCAGAATGATTGCTTTACTGGTGGTATGGATCGGATCTGTTTTTCCTTTGTCCCGGACAAAGTTAGTGATACAGTCAACAAAACAGTAGATGGTATACAGAATCGTCACATAGATAAAACCGACAGGTACGATCAAGGTTACTTGATTACTGATGGTCAAAATTGTCATTCCCATCAATATAACGTTCAGTCCCAGTAAAAGAATGCCGGTGGTAATTTCTCGATGGTATCCCATACGTAAACTTCCATCCACCATAAAAGAACGAATCAGATGAAAACGAGTAACCGAAAGAATGATATAGTATAATGCTATGGTCAAATACCATAAGGAATGAAAGAACAATCCCATGACAACTTTAAATGCAGCATAGAGTATGTTGATTCCAAATGACACAGATAAAGACAGTTCCGTTTTCATGATATCATTACGAAAATAATTAATGATCAGTTCACGGAGATCCTGTATGATAATTTTCCAGTTTGTATGATCTTTTTTCACTTTTTTCTCCCGGTCTCTTTTATTATAAGCTTAAGAAAAGACGAAATGTCAATTGATTCTGTAAATAATCAAAAAAGACACTTTGTGTTCACAAAAAAAGGAGGACAATCCGTCCTCCTTATGAGTAAGGAATTATTCAGCTTTTCCTGCAGAACCGAAGAAGTTTTCAACCATGTCTTCTACTAAAGCCTGCACTGCATCTGTACCAGGTTTCAATAATTTACGAGGGTCGTATCCTTTACCTTCAAGATCTTTTCCAGCTTCGATGTATTTACGAGTTGCATCTGCAAATACTAACTGGCATTCTGTGTTAACGTTAACCTTAGAAACACCTAATTCGATAGCTTTCTTAACTTGTTCACGAGGAATTCCGGATCCACCATGTAATACTAATGGTTTTCCACTAGTAGATTCCTGGATCTCTGCTAAACGTTCGAAGCTTAAACCAGCCCAGTTTTCCGGATATTTTCCATGGATGTTACCGATTCCGGCAGCTAGGAAATCAACACCTAAATCAGCAATGATCTTGCATTCTTCCGGATCAGCTAATTCACCAGCAGAGATGACACCATCTTCTTCTCCACCGATTCCACCAACTTCACATTCGATAGAAATGCCTTTTGAATGAGCTAATTCGATCATTTCTTTTGATTTAGCCAGGTTTTCTTCAAATGGATAGTGGCTTCCGTCAAACATTACAGAAGTGAATCCAGCAGCAATAGCCTTCTGCGTTCCTTCATATGTACCATGGTCTAAGTGTAAAGCTACCGGTACAGTGATTCCTAAATAGTCATGGATGCCTTTAACCATCGCAACGACGTTTTCAAAACCACACATGTACTTTCCGGCACCTTCAGATACACCTAACATAACTGGTGATTTTTTAGCTTCGCATCCCAACAGGATTGCTTTGATCCATTCCATGTTGTTGATGTTAAAAGCACCGATCGCATAATGTCCTTCATGCGCTTTGTTAATCATCTCTGTAGCAGATACTAACATAATTATTATTTCCTCCTTATTTTGTATATATTTATTCTACTCCTATTTATAAATTTTGAAAAGGATTATTCACTTTTGATATAACAATTGTTTTTAAGCTCTTCTTGATTTTCCAATCAATAAAACCATATCACTTAAGGTTCGTATCCGCTCCATTACACGGTCCGCTGCAATTTGCCCATTTTTTTCCGCTGTACCATAACGTTCCTTCAGATCATCCCATGTATAGTTGGATGTAAAGTATGTTTTTTTTCTTTGTTCCATACGCTGATCCAGTACCGGAAACAAGATTTCATTTAAAAACCAGGCGCTGATAGATTCTGCACCGATATCATCCAAAACAACTACATCGCTGTTTAACAAGGCCCGGCTAAACTGTCTGCGTAATTGATCATCCCGCAAAGATTCTTTTATTTCCCAAGCCCATAAAGGCACCTTCACAAAACTGACACTTTGTCCTTGTTTGGCAAAATAATTGATGACACCTTTCATCAGATAGCTTTTTCCAACCCCGGCCTGTCCACACAGATAAATGCCTTTATGATCATCAGCCAATGAAGATATAACAGACCCATAAGCCTTTAAATAACTTTCGGAATGCTCCTGGCTAATGTCAATATTCATTAGATCGATCAGATATTCTGATTCGGTCATATGCGAATAACGAAACTGTTTTTGATGGTTCAATTGATTAGAAAGCTCCTTTTGATACCGGCATGGCCGATACGTTTCTTCTACAAATCCATCGTCCATCATCAGATGGTAAACATGTCCGCGAAAGCTCTGGCGACAGAATGGAAGTCCTTGACAAGCTTCGCAGCGCCGTATCGCATCGACCCAGTTTGAAAATTCGACAAGATTATCTCCAACAAAAGAAGCCGGAAGATCGTGTGCGGATAAGAAGTCACGGACAAAGGTATAAGAAAGAATCTGCCGAATCAGATCCTTCCGTTTTTTTTCGGTGACTGCATCATGCTGATTGGGTACATGCATCTTATCCATGATTGCCTCCTTTCAGTTTATCCTGCATCTGGCGAATCTGCTCTACCAGTTCATCACTTGGCTCAACTTCCCGGTGATCGTTATACCACGTCTGTCGAGCCACCGGTTTTTTTATTTTTTCCAAAGCCTGCTCTTTGGTTTGTATGTTCTGTGCTTTCCAGGTTGAAGCTACTTTTTCGACATATGCTTTCGGAAACTTCTGCTGGGTCTGCTGTAATGTATACTCAATAAGGACGTTGATCACGCCTGGATCGAATCCATATTCATTCGACAAACGCTCGATCAATCGCCGGTCGGCATTGGATGCCGGAGCACCATTACGTCTGGCCACCAGGAATTCCACAGGGGACAGCGAATACGGGTCCTCTGTCTTTCGCACCACTGTCTGATTGGCAAAGACCATAGATTTTAGTTTTTCCGGGTCAAACTTTCCGGTTGCCGGATTAGTAGAACGCATTACATACTTCTTCATATCTTTGGCACGGATGCCATGAAGATCAGCCAACTCGGCTATACGTTTCAGATTCTCCCGAGTGCGTAACCGGATCGGAAAAATATGATCCATGCCCTTGAAGAACTCCTCAAAATCAAAATTGTATTTTTTCAAAGCCTCTTCCGGCCCTGGTCGCAAACGCATGTACGTAATTTCCTTTTGTTCGTTCCAGGTATTAAGCATTGAAACATCCATCGGTTCACTGATATTGGTCATCGATCCATCCACTGGATCCTGTTTGACAAAATGCAACTTCATACGGTCAAAATGCGAAGAACCGACTGTCATCAGATACATACGGCTAAATGTATCGTTGGTCAAAAAAGCATTGGCCTCCATTGGCGGATATACCTGTATGAGCTGATGATCCGATTCATACGTTTTAATCAATTGAAACTGCTCCAGTTTCTTTCGTGCCGAAATAAATTGCGCTTCGTTCATTTGCACGGTCTGCAACATCTGCTGAACAGATAATGTCTGATTGGATAACGAACAGAAGATCGAGTAAAGTACTGCAGCGTCTTTTCCTATCAGTGGATAATAAAGCAGATAAAGTGAAGCGCCATTGTTAAAGGGAGCGTCCGCCATCTGAATGATATGTATATCTTTACTCAAAAGCAGCCTCCTCCTTTCTTACCAGTCTGGCAATCTGCTGCTCAAGCTGCTGTAACGTTCCATCGTTATGAATGACAACCTGACTTAAAGCGCACTTTTTTTTCGGTGACATCTGATACTGCAGACGAGCTAGCGCTTGTTCCGGCGTAAAACCACGATACAACACCAAACGTTCGATGGCAGAGGGTTGTTCACATACAACACACCATACCGCATCGAAATCATCCTGCATATTGTTTTCGAATAGAAGAGGCACCTCTACAAATACCAGACGTGCGGTCTGCTGATCGATCCAGTGGTGCATAGATTCAATGATCAAAGGATACAAAGTTTCCTCCACTTCCTTTTTTGTGGAAGAATCGGAAAAAATATCTTCAGCCAGTTTGATCTTGTCTATCGTTCCGTCTCCTAATAAAGAAATCAGATGCTTTTTTTGAAGGCGGATAAATCCACTTTGCCCAGGCTCAAGCAATCGTGCATTGACCCGGTCGAGATCCAATACCGGATATTGTTTTCCAAGGTATAGGCTCACCTGGCTCTTTCCAGACCCCATCGATCCGGTGATTCCGATTATTTTCTTTTCTGGCAATGTCGACATAAATACGTTCCCCTTTGCGCTACCACGATCTTATCGATCGGTCTTTGACAAACCGGACACGGTTGTCCTTTTTTTCCATGGACATCCAGATCCAGTTGAAACAGTCCGGTAATACCCAGACTTGATGTATATGACCGAATGGTTGTTCCTCCGGCCGCTACTGCCCTTTCCATGATTTCATGCATCGCTTGGACGATATTTTCACAATCTTTTCTGGATACTCGACAGCATCGGCTGCGTGGATCCAGGCCACATGCGAAGCAAATTTCATCTGCATAAATATTGCCGATCCCTGCCAGAATACTCTGATCTAACAATGCTGCTTTTAACGGACGGTTCGATCGATGAAGATGCCGATACAATTCCCGCGGATCGACAGACGGATCTCGAAAATCTTTTCCGATCTTTGCGAAAACCGGAAGCGAGCGTTTGTGCTGTGCCTTGGGATACAAAGCCATACGTCCGAACTTTCTTGTGTCATGATAACAAAGGATCCTGCCATCCTCCAGGTAGAAAACGGCATGCACATGGCTGTCTATATCCGGGTTTTCTTTATAAATATAGAATTTCCCTTCCATGCGCAGATGTACGATCCAGTCGTAGTCATCTGTTTCAAATCCAAGATACTTTCCAATCCGGTAAAACCGACGGAAGCTTTGTCCTTTTAAAGCACGGGCAAATGTTTCCGGCTCCATATTTTGGATCAGCTTGTCCATACGGATTTCTACATCTTGAATACAGGCATGGGTCAGCTGTTGCTGCAGGGTCGATATAACGACCTGTACCTCTGGTCCTTCCGGCATTATTTCGCCTCATACCATGTCTGACCATAAGCCAGAGAAGCCTTTAAAGGTACCTTTAGTTCCATAGCTGATTCCATAGTATCCTTCACCAGGTTCTTCATCATTTCCAATTCCGGTTTCGGAACCAGGAAGATCAGTTCATCGTGAATCTGCAGCAACATTTTTGATTGTACGCCAGCTTCCTTCATAGCCTGATCGACTTTGATCATAGCAATCTTGATCAAGTCGGCTGCACTTCCCTGGATTGGTGCATTCATCGCTGCCCGTTTTCCGAATTCACGAGTCATGAAGTTCTTATCTTTGATCTCCGGTATCATCCGCCGACGATGGAACAGGGTTTCCACATATCCATTTTCCTGACAGAAAGCAATCAACGAATTCATATATTGATGAATATTGGAATACTTTGAAAAATAAGAATTCATAAATTCCCGAGCTTCCAACCTCGATATGTTCAGCTGACTAGCCAGTCCGAATTCCGTCTGTCCGTAAACGATCCCGAAATTGACCGTTTTCGCTGCTCTTCGCATGGAACTATCTACCTGTTCGATCGGACAGTCAAAAATCAGGGAAGCCGTCCGTTTGTGGATATCCTGATCCTGTTGGAAAGCTTCGATCATATGGGTTTCATCGGCCATATGAGCCAGCATCCGTAATTCAATCTGCGAATAATCAGCCGACAACAGCACAAAACCTTCTTCCGCCGTAAAGGCTTTTC
>DGUK01000014.1 GCA_002394635.1 Faecalitalea sp. UBA4312 | reverse complement strand
GCTGCTTATTTGGCTGGATACTCGCATCAGGACAGCCAGAGCATTGCTTACGCTGCACAGTTTGTGGACTGTTGTTCCCGCACATTTATAAAATCTGTAAAAGGACCATCCATGGCTGCAACAACACAGCTGAGTATGGAAATGGCCGATGCGCATACGAATGTAACAGGTCTGCAGGATATTACCCGAATCTGGGCTAGTTTTCATTTCCTTCCTTTTGATCTATATGCGCAGCTTCCGGATCGAAGCCATCGTTATATGCAAAAGTACCGGCTGATCTGTAATCCGAACGGAAGACTGGTGGCGGATACGGTCCAGCTGGCTAAAGGCCGAGGATTAGAAGCATGTGGTCTGGCTATGCATGTGCTTGCCGATACCTGGGCTCATCGATATTTTGCCGGTACTCCGAGCTTTGTAATCAATAATGCAACGCATTTTGTCGAATTGATAACAATAGACGGAGAAGAACAGGAACGTCCGATCCAGTTCAGTCATAATCCCAGGACAGAAGAAGACGTGGAAAAGAATCATTTTGTGTCCAGCCTTTATCAAAATAATGAGAATTCCATGATGAACCTAGGGCATGGGCGAGCAGGGCATTTACCGGATTACAGCTTTATGCGTTATAGATTTCTTCCTGCCTGGGGCAACTATAAAGAAATTATCAAAGACAATCCAGACGATTATTATCACGCCTTTTGTCAGATGGTGTATGCGTTGAAAACATTACGGGATGATCATCTGACTTTTGAAGTAGAAAGATATGATTACCAGGCTGTGGAACCTTACAAAGAAGAAATCTTAAGAATTTTGAAAAAACGGCAGGTCAATGCATGTGAAGACTGGAAAGCACTGGGTCAGAAAATGAGTGGCTGTTTGATCGATGACTTTGATATTAACCGATATGCAAAAGAATATATGGAAGCGCCGGTCAGACATAAGAGTTTTCTTGGTCGTTTCTTTTTAGCGGCTATGGAGCAAAAGAGCATGGTGACCAGAAAGATCTTTGAATCCGGTAATCTTCTGGCTGGTATCTCTATCGATTATGAAAAGATGGGCTTCAAAGGAATGAAGGAGTTCAAGCGACTGGTCAAAGCGAAGGAGAGTAGGAAGCTATGACACGCGTCAAACGGTGGATATATTTTATTTCCGGCTTATTGTTACTGGGAATATGTGTCATCATCGATGCATTTCCGAATATCGGGTACGGGCTCACTCTGCTGTTGATGGTATCCTCCATGATGATCCGCGGGCTGCAGAATTTGTTTTATTATTTCACGATGGCCAAATATACAGTTGGAGGAATCGTGGTATTATATAAGGGGATCCTGTTTCTGGATGCCAGTTTGTTTGCGTTTAATTTAGATGATTTGCCAAAAGAATATGTGATGTTGTACCTTTTGGCCGGTATGCTGGCCAATGGGCTGATTGATCTGCTGCGGGTGCGGGAAGTGGTCCAGTCCGGATCCAGGCACTGGAAATACCAGCTGTTTACCGGGGCTTTTAAAATATTGATCAGCATCGTCAGCGTAGTATTTATCCATTCAGGAAAGATCCTGTCGATCGTCTATACCATTGGTCTGGCGCACACAGCCATTTCAAGGATGGTCATGGCCGTACGGGACACATCCATTGTATACATCAAACCGTAGGAGGTCCTATGAAAAAAACAGAGAAGATCATAACCTTCACAGCACTAGCAGCTGCTGCAGCAGTCACCTTTACGGCTTGTCAGAACCGGCCGGTCGCTCTATATGGCCCGCCGGAGGACATGAATACGCAAAGTGTGGAGGTAGAGGATCAGGAATAAAGAGGCATAGCCTCTTTTTTTGGTGCTTCTTTTTCCTTGGCGTTAAAGCTAATAAGGCAGACATCAAGGAGGAAGGATGAAAAGAAAGTTCTTAGTATGGATGCTATGCATTCTCGCTCTAGGAAACAGGCTTGGGGCCAGTATCCAGGCAAAACAACCTGTAGATTATCTTTTGGAACGATCCAAACAGGAGGGAATGATCCCGGTATTTGAAGATATGTATGACGATACCGGAGGAACCATTTCGTATCGTTGTACCAAAAAGGGAATTGTAGTGTATACATCCAAGGCTTATGAATATCGTGTAAAGGGACTCAAGATCCATCAGCTTGGCATCCAGGAACTGACCATTCAGCGCATCGGAAAGGACATTGTTTTAGAGGATCACATTACCGTGGATGTAAAGAAGAAACTGCTTTCGATATATGCCAAGCAGGATGTTATCCATATGACCCTGGGTCAAAAACCGGACTGGACACAATATGTGAGCGTTAATGATCCGAACGCAAAGATCGTCTGTAAAGGCCAGCCAAGCCAGCAGCCGGGCATCTATACCATCGTGGTGCAGGCTCGAAGCGAAGATGGACAGAAAGCGCAGACGGAGCTGACTGTCTATGTGGAACCGGATGATTTCTACAATCAGATAGCCTTAGCGGCGCTAGAGCAGCTGGGCGTCAAGCAGGATTGCACGATGCTGGTAACAAATAGTCTGAAAGCTGTGGGTATTGATTTTCATGGAGCTCCGCAGGATTATATGCAGCTGGGAGAAAAGACAGATACGCCCATTGCTGGAGATCTTATTATCTATGATGGACATGTTGCTGTCTATATTGGGGATCATATGGCGGTCCATGGGGGATGGAATCATGAGGATACCCAGGTACATGATGTGACATGTTCTCAAAAGCTCCTTTGTTTTATTCATATTCGCAATAATCCATCTATGTAGACACAATTCTTGTTGGCATTCGTCATTCAATTGGATATAATAACAAAGTAT
>DGUK01000079.1 GCA_002394635.1 Faecalitalea sp. UBA4312 | reverse complement strand
GCTCCGGTCTTAGATACAGCCAAGCCAACAATACCGATCAGAACCGATACAGCCATAGAGATAACGACCCAGATAGAGGCTACACGACGAGATAGAGACAGTTTCTTGTCATCCTCAATAGCCATAAAACGTAAAAGAATGTGCGGCATACCAAAATAACCGAGGCCCCATGCCATTGTCGAGGCAATAGCCAAACCACTGTATGCCACTGTCGACTGTGTCGAAGGATCGTAAGATTGTGTAAAGCTTAGATATCCTGTCAAATTACGAGCGTTATCCATGACAGCATCCATACCACCGGCTACGGAAACACCATAGCCTAAAATAATAAGCAAGGCAATGGACATGATAATGCTTTGGATAAAGTCTGTCGTACTGGCAGCCAAAAAACCTCCCATTGTCGTATACAGAATAATAACGATGGCACTGACGATCATGGCGACATGGTATTCAATTCCAAACAGACTGTTGAACAGCTTTCCACAAGCACAGAAGCCGCTGGCTGTATAAGGAACAAAGAATATGATAATCACAAGGGCGCTCATCAGCTTCAAGGCATTTTGCTTATCGTGATACCGGTTTGTAAAGAACTCCGGAATCGTGATCGCATTCAGCTTTTCCGAATAACGACGTAAACGTTTGGCGACGATCAACCAGTTCAGATACGTTCCCACAGCTAATCCGATGGCCGTCCATCCGGCTTCCGCAATCCCGCTTAAATAGGCAACACCCGGCAGCCCCATCAATAACCAGCTGGACATATCCGAGGCCTCGGCACTCATGGCGGTAACCAACGGTCCTAACTGACGACCGCCTAGATAAAAATCACCCACGGTTTTGTTGCGGTCCGAAACACGATAACCAATATAGATCATGCCGCATAAATAACCGATAATCGCAATTAAAATACCAATTTGATTTAAACTCATACAACTCTCCCTTTCTTATTATGAATATTCTTAATATACATCATGAAAAATATTCATATCAGACTGATACCTATTGTAAAACTGTTCGTATGGTTTGTCAATGTGCCCTAAAAAAAACACTCTCTCAAGAGTGTTCTATGTTCGATAATCTCCATTGATCTTTACATAATCATAGGTCAGATCACATCCCCAGGCTTTCGCCTGTGCATCTCCTTGTTTCAAATCAATATCTATATAGATTTCATCAGCACTGAGAACCTTTGCAGCCTGCTCTTCGGAGAACTCCACACCAAATCCATTCTGGCAAACCTGTACCTCTCCTTGTTCCGATCTCAGTGTCACATCGACTTTTTCGATATCAAAGTCTGCTTCTGCATAACCGATGGCACATAAGATCCGCCCCCAGTTCGCATCTTCTCCATACATGGCACATTTAATCAAAGGGGAACGGATAACGCTTTTTGCGATAGTGATTGCTGTCTGCAGGTCCGGCGCCTGGCTGCATGTGCATTCCAACATTTTGGTAGCCCCTTCACCATCGGCCGCTAACATCTTTGTCAGATTCATCATTACAATGTATAAAGCTTTTTTAAAGATTTCGTAATCGGCGTCTTCTTTATCGATCATCGGATTTCCAGCCAGCCCGTTGGTCATAACGATACATGTATCATTGGTTGACTGATCCCCATCGATGCTTAAACAATTATATGTTACTTTCACCACTTCTCGCAGTGCCTTTTGTACCAGCGGTTGGGCAACACAAACATCACCGGTAATGAAATTCAAGGTGGTTGCCATGTTCGGATGGATCATGCCGCTTCCTTTCGCCATGCCTCCTAAACGACAAGACTTACCTTGGATCATAAATTCGACAGCTACTTCTTTTTCGATTGTATCGGTCGTCATAATAGCGTTAACGACTTTATGATTTCCATCTTTGCTCAAGCCCTTGACCAGTGCTTCCATATGTGTTTCAAACGGTTGAATGGATAATCGCTGACCGATAACCCCCGTGGAAGCCACAAGTACCTTCATTGGGTCAATATGCAGTTGTTCAGCCATTAATTCACACGCTCTTTGTGCAATGTCATAGCCGTCAAAGTTGCATGTATTGGCATTCTTGGAGTTGACAATGACTCCATAAGCCTGCCCATTGGTTTTTGCCAAATGCTCCTGGCATACGATGACCGGTGCTCCCTTTACCTTGTTCTGCGTGAAGACACCAGCTGCCTGGCAAAGTGTTTCACTATAGATCATTCCCATATCGTTTTTATTTGGATCTCGATTGATACCGGCATTCAATCCATTAGCTAAAAAACCCTTGGCGGCACAAACACCACCTTCAATATACGTATAACCTTCAAAAGCCTCCATAATTTAACCTTTCCCCTCCTTCGACTTGTCAAAATTTTATGGTCTTTTCATGATTCTGTCAATGGATGTTATATCCATCCGAACTTCTTGCATGCGTTATAGATACCATCATCCACATTGGCCTCCGTTACATATTTTGCTGCCTGTTTCATCGCTGGATGGGCATTGCCCATTGCTACAGAAAACCAACGGTCATCCGTCATCACCACATCATTGGTATCGTCGCCAAAGACCACAACATCCTCCAAAGGTCCTCCGATTTCTGCCATCATGTCCAGGATCCCTTGTTTTTTCGCATCGTACTGGAAAATAAAATATTCCGGTTCAAAGCGAAGATGCCCGATCGTATTCAATAACGTCAGATTGTCTTCTTCTTCCGGCGGAATACAGATATACAGCTTCAGGATCTTATCCACCTTGGTGATATCCAGATTCGGATCAATAAAATAACGGGTTGGTTCCTTACGTTGTCCACACTGTTGACGGAATAAGTCATCCGGTGCATAGACATCGATGGAATCATCCAGCTGTAAAAGATATCCATAACCCTTTTCATGGGCTTCCTTGGCTAACGCAATGGCCTTCTCTTTATCCAAAGGAATATTACGGATCAACTGATCATTGATAACCAGACCGCCCCCTCCACAGCAAACCATATTATGAAGACCGACATCTTCCATAAAATGAATGGATTTATAATGAGCACGCCCTGTCGCAATAGCGACAAAATGTCCGTTTTCCTGTAAAAGATCCAATGCTTTTTGTGCCGAGGGAACGATCTTTCCGGTTGAACGATCCGTCAACGTCCCATCGATATCAAAGAAAAAATACTTCTTTTTCATCCTCTTTTCCTCCTCCATTCTCTATATACATTCAACGTCTTCCTTTAAAAACGCTTCTTTCTGAGATTCTGTCAGTTCGCTTTCACAAAGTACCCCATCAAAATCACGAATCTGTGCATACGCATAATTGCCTTCCATATTCAGTTTCCGATACTCCATCAACATATAGGAACGGACACTATGCTCCATGACAATTTTTTTGGTCATCGCTTCATCGACACTGTGATTGTACACATTTCCTTTCTGCAGGTCGACCCCTTCCAGTCCCAAAAAAGATTTATCGAACCGGTAGTTTTCTATCTGTGCATTGGCGATCGAACCAGTAAACGCATCCCATTCCTGATTCAGATTTCCTCCGATAAAAATGAAATTCCGATATTGGTTTTCAATAAAAACAGAAAGGATCTCGACCATATTTGTAACTACTTCCACTTTTTTGGATCCCTGTGCCAGCAATCGCGCCAGTTCAATGTTTGTGGTGGAAAGATCCAGAAAGATCATATCCCCATCTTCTAATAGTTCATAGGCTTTTCTGGCAATTTGAATTTTTTCCTGTGTATGTTTGCCGATCCGTTTGGAAGCTGTCAATTCATTGACACTGATTTTATTACGGATCCGCATGGCTCCGCCATATGTCTTTTTCAACAGTCCGTTTTTTTCCAATAATGTCAGATCCTTTCGGATGCTGTCCTCTGTCACTTCATATTTTCGTGCCAGTTCTTTTACCAAAACGGATCCGTTGATATTAACTTCTTCCACAATCGCATTTTGTCTTTCTTTTGCTAACATAATTCACCTCCCCTATAGTATATCATTTATTATTATTTATTATTAATTTTTATTAAAATAGTCATTTTTAACCATTTGTCTGTTTCTTGATCATATATAATATTATGTCCATTGAACAATATACTTTAATATTACTAAAATTATCTAACATATATCAAATGGAGGTATATTATGGATATCTTAACAAGTATAAAGCAGTTTGGTGTGGAACAAGCCATACGTCACGTTCAAAAAGACCCGAAAAACAATCTGGTCAAATTGATGGACTGGGCTGACCGATTTTCTGGTGGAGAGTTTGTCAGACAACGAAAGGATATACGTCAGGCGGTAACTGACCCCAGTCATCCGTACTATAACTTTATCTATCATCAAATCCAACAGCTGGACCCGGAAGTCTTATACACATTGGCAATGAACTTCTTTGGAAATGCGGTATTGAATGGATGGAAAAAACAGGAAAAGCTCCGCCAGGAATATCAATGCAATATTCCATGGGCCATTTTATTGGATCCTACTTCTGCCTGTAACCTGCATTGTACCGGTTGCTGGGCGGCTGAATATGGGAATCGCTTGAACCTTTCTTTTGAAGAGATTGACAATATTATTCAGCAAGGAAAGGAACTCGGTGTTTATTTGTATATTTATACCGGAGGGGAACCTTTGGTACGTAAGAAAGATCTGATCCGTTTATGTGAAAAGCATAATGACTGTGTATTTCTCTCCTTTACCAATGGAACTTTGATCGATGAATCTTTTACGGAAGAAATGCTCCGTGTAAAGAATTTTGTTCCGGCCATCTCTCTGGAAGGTTTTGAACAAGCTACAGACGACCGGCGAGGTGAAGGTGTATATGACAAAGTCATTCAGGCAATGAATTTGCTGCAGTCCAAGCACCTTCCATATGGCATCAGCTGTTGTTATACAAGTAAAAACTTTGAATCTATCACCTCGGAAGAATTCTACGATAAAATGATAGAGCTAGGTGCCTATTTTGTCTGGTATTTCCATTACATGCCGGTTGGCAATGACGCTTCTTTGGAATTGCTCCCTGATCCTTACCAAAGAGAAGAGACCTATCGGAGAATTCGAAAGTATCGTGCCGAAAAGCCGTTATTTGCGATGGACTTTCAAAATGACGGCGAATACGTGGGCGGTTGTATTGCCGGAGGACGGCGCTATCTTCATATCAACGCCAATGGCGATTGCGACCCTTGTGTCTTTATTCATTACTCAGATTCAAATATCCGTCAAAAAACGTTACTGGAGGTATTCCAAAGCCCTCTATTTAAAGCCTATCATGACGGACAACCGTTTAACGACAATCACTTCCGCCCATGTCCTATGTTGGAAAACCCGGAACTGCTCCGCCAGATCGTCAATAAAACCGGTGCTCACTCCACCGACCTTCAATCCCCTGAATCTGCGGAGCACCTCTGTTCCAAATGTGATGCCTATGCTTCTAATTGGAAACCGGTTGCCGACCGTTTATGGCAGGAAAGAAAAGAACAGTTTAATCAAAAAAGACATTAAAAGTAAGAGACCTTTGTAGTCTCTTACTTTTAATGGAGTTCTTTTCATCAAAAAAACTCTATGTTAGAATGAATCCGTACGAAAGGAAATGTATATGGAAACCATTCAAATTCAAATTACAATGGAAAACGGTGGTGTGATGAAAGCTGAACTGTATCCGGACATCGCGCCAAAAACCGTTGAAAACTTCACAAAACTGATCAAAGAAAAATTCTATGACGGTTTGATCTTTCACCGTGTCATCAAAGGATTTATGATCCAGGGAGGCTGTCCGCAGGGAACAGGTACCGGTGGCCCGGGGTATACGATCGTTGGAGAGTTCTCTTCCAACGGATTCAAAAATGATTTAAAACATACAAGAGGTGTACTGTCTATGGCACGCGCCATGGATCCGAATTCAGCTGGAAGCCAGTTCTTCATCATGCACCAGGATGCCCCGCACTTAGACGGACAATATGCGGCCTTTGGTAAACTGACTGATGGTTATGATGTTTTGGATCAGATTGCCGAAACGAAAACAGGCTGGATGAACGACCGTCCAAAACAGGATCAAAAGATCAAAGAAATCATAATCTTATAAAAAAGATACCTTCCTTACCGTTTTCCGGTAAAGAAGGTTCTTTTTTTCATGTGATTATTCTTTTGTCGATTCTTTTTTTCAGATTTTCTGCTATTTTTCTTTCTTCTTTGTACGCATCTGAATCAAATCCTGTCTTTTGCTCTGAAATATAGACAGCACGGACAGTATCATCCTTTAATACGATTTTTAATCCTACATATACATCCGGGCCTCCAAAAAAAGTAAAGAAGGAAACCCCTCCTAATACTTGATGAGAAAAGGGATCGGTTTTTCCTTTAAAGTTTGCATCTTCATTCAATACAGAGACCTTTTTGATTTCATCGTAGGGGATGGATCCTTTGGTTCCTATCAAAACTGTAAGCTGTCGTTGATCATCATCAAACACAATACATGGATCTTTTTGATTGTTTTTCATATGACTTCTTTCCTTTCAAATAGTTACCTCTATCGGTAGCTTATTTTCAATGTGAATCTCTTTTCCTTCTTATTTGCGTATGATACTTGTGATATAAAGAATGATTTCATATGATGCAAAATTTGCTTTCTACAGTATTAATATGACAATTTCAGGATTTTAGATACCCAAAACAAATTAAAATGCACCCATATTATATTAAATAAGTATTCCTCCTTGTACGAAATACCTCGGGTCAAAGAGTATACTGGATCCAACCGAAAACCATCAAAAAAACCACCGGTCTGTGCAACAGACCGGTAGTTCTTTCCTATTTCTTTTTTCTTCTTCTTTTTTTCTGTTCTCGTAATAAAGTACGGTCTACCATTTTTCTGACAATGTGAAGAATATCCGGTATCAAAGCCATATTACATAATAAATAAACGATATGCCCCGGTTTTAATGGCACCAGATATAACAAGCCATGGAACAAGACAACACCGCCGATAAATCCGATGGTCATGCATGCCAACAATACCTTCCGTATATTTGTCATTGGAACACAGACCGTATACAACACACATATGGAGTTCCAGGATGCTACAATAGTACAGATTGTTGAATATTGGTCAGCTGTCATGTGCATCGGTTCTTTAAAAAGGCTGCACACGACAACGGATAAAATGACACATAAAGCGCCCGGCAAAGCACGACCAAACACTTTTTTCAAAAAGTTGCCGTAGACTCTTTCCTCGTTCGGCTCCAGCGTCAATATAAAGCCCGGTATACCGGTTCCCAACAAGGACACCATCGAAAGCTGAATAGGTTTAAACGGGTAACTGGATAGCCAGAAAATCGATATTAAAGTTAATCCCAGGGAGAAAATCGTCTTCACCAGGAACAAGGAAGCACTTCTTTGGATATTGTTGATGACAATACGCCCTTCCTTTAAGATTCTCGGCATTGTTGAGAATTGATCTTCCAGTAAAACCAGGCTGGCAACTCCTTTGGTCGCTTCCGAACCAGATCCTAACGCAATGGAACAATCCGCTTCTTTTAAAGCCATGACGTCGTTGACTCCGTCTCCGGTCATCGCTACTGTACGATTCTGGTTCTTCAAGGACAAAACCATCTCCTTTTTCTGTTCCGGTGTTACACGTCCAAATATAGAATACGTGCGGACAGCCTGGTCAATATCCTTTACCGTTGTCATGTCCACGGCTTTTCCTTTAATACCGGCTTGGTCACCTATGGCAGCTACCGTTCTGGGATCATCCCCGCTGATCACTTTGATATCCACGCCTTGTCGATAGAAATAATTCATTGTTCGCTTGATATTCGGTCGCAATACATCCTGAATACAAATCAGGCCCATCAGCTTATGATTTCCTTTTAGCTCTTCTTCTAAATAGTTCGCTTTGGCCAAAGCGATGACTCGCATACCCCGATCAGCATATTCTTCGATCCGTTCCTGGATTGCCGGATTCAATGTGCTCATCACAAAGTTATAAGCACCGGCTACATACGCCTCGCCTGAGGAAAATATAACCCCACTGGCTTTTCTTGCACTGGAAAAAGGAATGACACGTTCAGCTTCTGTATATTCATTTCCCACGTATTCACGAATAGCCTGTGCCGTTGCGTTATCATCTTCCAAAGCTCCGTAAAAGCGCTTTAATACATCTTTCATGACATCTTCATCCGTGATGCCCAGACCATCCAGCTGAACGACCTTCATCTTTCCTTGTGTAATCGTACCGGTCTTATCCAGGCATAATGTATCGACACGAGCTAACGTCTCAATACAATACAATTCCTGGACCAGAACTTTTCTTCGCGCCAGTTTCATCGCTCCTAATGCCAGGGCCGTACTGGTCAATAGCACCAGGCCTTCCGGAATCATCCCGATAACTGCCGCCACCGTGGATAATATAGCCGAACGCCAGGCAACGTTTCCTATTAATTGTTTTAACAACAATGCCAGTCCGGACGGAATCAATACCACCGTACTGAATTTGATAATAGCCTGAATACTGTCACGTAATTCCGAAGGAAACTGTTTCTCTCTTTTTGCGTTCTGCAGAATGGAATGAGAGTACGTTTCATTCCCTACGCTGACAACCTGGGCCTTCGCTTTTCCAGATACCACAAAGCTGCCGCTCATCAGAATATCATCTTCATACTTTTCCACATTGTCACTTTCACCGGTCAATATGGATTCGTTGCACTCTACACTGCCTTCTACCACAATTGCATCCACGCTAAGCTGATCGCCGGCTTGAACAACCAGAATATCCCCTTTGACTATTCTTTTCACCGGAATCTCCAGCAGCCTGCCTTCTCGCAGGACACGTGCCTTCCGCTGATTCAGTAACGCCAGCTTATCTAGTGTCTTTTTAGAACGGATCTCCTGAAAAATACCGATTCCTGTATTGATAAATACCAGAAAAATAAACATCATATTTCGATACGAGCCTGTAACAAAGACCATCACAGCTAAAATAACATTGATGATATTAAAAAGCGTAATGGCATTATCATGAATGATCTGTGCATAGGATCGGCTGGTATCATCCATATAAACATTTGGTTTACTGCGGATAACCTCTTCTTCGTTTAATCCTGTTTTTATATTTGTATGTTTAATGATTCGTAAACTCATGGTCTTATTTTATCTCAAACATTATCAAAAAAAAAGAGACATACGTCTCATTCTGTTCGCTTATAATCCCAGATCTTTCGGCAATGTAATCTTGCGATTATCCAGATTTCCCGATACCACTTTCACCGGTACATCTGAATACCATTCCACCAGCTGGGCATCATCCGTCGCCTGTCTTTTCTCCTGCATAGATCTTTCATAACAAGATAAAATCAGATCTGTTTTAAAACATTGCGGTGTCTGGGCATTGTACAATTCCGTTCGTAAGAGTGTTTTATGCACATAACCATCTCGAACGATCTTGACGGTATCCACACTTGGCACCATCAACAAACAAGCATCCTCTGTTTCCAATGTTTGCTTCAACAGTTCAATATTCTCCCTTTCCAGATAAGGTCTGGCTGCATCGTGAATAAACACATAAGGACAGACCACATGCTTTAACGCAATATAGGCACTCTCTTGACGGGTTTTTCCTCCCTCATAGAGTTCGATTTCTTTTCTTTGCCCGTAGCGTTCCTGCATATATTCTTTGTCATCCCTGGCATACATCAAAAGAATCTGCTGACAATCCGGATCTTGTAAAAACAAATTTAAACTGGCATCCAGCACAGTATCTCCATCTCGAACTTCATAAAATACTTTATTATAAGGCAGCTGCATTCTGGTTCCTTTACCTGCCGCCAGTAAACATAAACTATATTTCATACTATGTTCCTTTCTCGGTATGTTTCTATTGTATTCACTTTGTGAAATGAATCAAATCCTTTTTACCAAAAAACGGCGCCTTTCGACACCGTTATTTGTTTTTCATATAATTATTAGTAGGGAGAGAGAAATATATGAAAGATACATTGAGCTCTTTTCTAGCTCGTCTATAATGTACACAATCAATGTGTTCAATTTTTATCAAATTCATGTGAAAACATGTGACTTTCTAATTAAATATGGTAAATTGTGTGATATGCAATTTATGCGCAACTTTTATTCCCTTTCAACATTCCGTTGCAAAAACAATATAATATCTTTATACTAAAAGTATGAATATAAAAGAAATCCTGCAAGAGTACAAACGTCAAAACCATGTTACCAATGATGTGATTGCCAATCGGCTTGGCGTCACAAAATCAACTGTATCCCGTTGGTGCAGCGGTCAGACCAAGCGTATTTCCTCGGACACCATGGAAAAGCTATCCCATCTGTTGAACCTCGACCTGGAGCAGTTGACCCGGATCAGCGAATTTGCGTTTGAAAAACCTCTTCTGGGTGTGGTCAAGGCCGGTTACGGACTATTAGCCGAGGAAAACCTTGAAGGGTATATTTCCGTCAGCGAGGATGATTATCACAAAGGAGATTATTTCCTCCGCGTAGACGGCGATTCCATGATCCATGCTAAGATCAACAATGGCGATCTTCTCTATGTCCAGGCATGTAACGATGTTCCAAGTGGAACCATCGCTGTTGTTCTGATCGAACATGAAGAAGTATCGGTGAAGCGTGTTATCAAAAAAGAAAAGTATATGTTGCTCGAAGCCGCCAATCCGGATGTGGAAACAAGAGTATATACATATAAGGAAGTTGAACAACTGCCGGTTGAGGTGATCGGTAAAGTTCTTTATGCTCGTACCGAAATCAATTCTTAAAGATTATACTTTTTTTGATGCCTATCCCTTTATATATCGTACATACAAAATCAAGGATAAAAATCAAGCCTTGATTTTATTTTTTTTGACTGTATACTTTTCAATAGTCTTGTCAAATAGTTGAAAGTTCAACTATTTTTGAAATAGAAGAAGGAGAACGCGATGAACGTTATAAAAAGAAGTGGTGAAGAAGTCACTTTCGATATCGAAAAAATCGAAAATGCCATCCGTAAAGCCAACAAAGCGACTTTACATTCCCCGATGGAAGAAGACGATATCTTAAAAGTGGCTGAGCTTGTCACAAAAAAAATCAGTAAATTAAAAAGAAGCGCCAGTGTGGAAGAAATTCAAGATATGGTGGAAACAGAAATTATGCGAAAAAAATTCTTCCCGGTTGCACACAACTACATTACGTATCGGTATGAAAGAGCCCTGGTGCGTAAAGCCAACTCCACCGACCAGCAGATCTTAAGCCTGCTGGAAAGACAGAACGAAGAAGTAAAACAGGAAAATTCCAACAAGAACCCGTTAGTCAACAGTGTACAGCGTGACTATATGGCCGGCGAAGTTTCCAAGGATATCACCAAAAGATTCCTGTTACCACCGGATATCAGTGAAGCGCATGAGAACGGATTGATCCATTTCCATGACTCTGATTACTTTGCCCAGCATATGCACAACTGCTGCCTGGTCAATCTGGAAGATATGCTTCAAAACGGTACCGTCATTTCTGAAACCGGGATCGATAAACCACACAGCTTTACTACTGCCTGCAATATCGCCACACAGATTATTGCCCAGGTTGCCAGCAGCCAGTACGGCGGACAAAGCATCACATTGTCACATTTGGCTCCATTTGTACAGGTAAGCCGTGAAAAAGCACGAAAAGAAGTAGCTGAAGAATTTAAATCTGCTGGTATAGAGGTTTCAGAATCCAAGATCAATGATATTGCTGAAATGCGTGTACGCCGGGAAATCGAAAAAGGTGTACAAACCATTCAATACCAAGTGATTACACTGATGACGACCAACGGACAAGCTCCGTTTGTCACTGTATTCATGTATTTAAATGAAGTGCCGGAAGGACAGACAAGAGATGACCTTGCTCTGATCATTGAAGAAATGCTGAAGCAGAGAATCCAGGGTGTTAAGAATGAAAAAGGTGTTTTCATCACCCCTGCTTTCCCGAAACTGATCTATGTTCTGGAAGAAAACAATATTCATAAAGACAGTGAGTATTACTATTTAACCGAACTGGCTGCCAAGTGTACTGCTAAACGTATGGTTCCGGACTACATTTCCGAGAAGATCCAGATGGAATTAAAAAATGGAGATGTATATCCTTGCATGGGATGCCGCTCTTTCCTGACTCCGGATACAGAAGGTCATTTCTATAAAGTCTCCGGTGCTAAAAACGATGAGCCGGGAAAACATAAATACTATGGACGTTTCAACCAGGGAGTTGTTACAATCAACCTGGTAGACGTTGCTTGCAGTTCGCAGGGAGACATGGATGCCTTCTGGAAGATCATGGATGAAAGATTGGATCTCTGCTACAGAGCTCTGATGATCCGTCATAACCGTTTATTAGGTACACCAAGTGATGTGGCTCCGATCCTTTGGCA
>DGUK01000057.1 GCA_002394635.1 Faecalitalea sp. UBA4312 | reverse complement strand
ACCATACACCCTATCCGGATGGGATTTCTTTGATTTTGGTAGATGATACGCAGCAGGCACTGACCCGGCTGGCCAAAGCCTATATGAAAACATTATCCTGTAAGGTCATCGGAATTACGGGTTCAAATGGAAAGACCTCCTGTAAGGATATGTTCTACAGCGTATTCTCACAGGCCTATAAGACCCAGTGTACACAAGGTAATCACAACAACGAGATTGGTCTTCCTCTGACCGTGCTGGATTTCGATGAAGACATTGAGGTGGCCATCCTGGAAATGGGCATGGAAAACTGGAATGATATCCATTTTTTATGTTCGATTGCCCAACCGGATATTTCTGTCATCACAACCATTGGTTCCGCCCATATGGAAAATCTCGGTTCCAAAGAGAATATAGCGCGGGCAAAGATGGAAATCTTGACCGATACAAAACAGAACGGACTCTTTTTGTACAATGCCGGCAGTCCGGAAATCCAAACGTTGATCCATGACTGGACATATGATCCGAGCGTGGAAGTTGTTTCCTTCGGAGAAAATGGGCAGGTTCGTTTAACTTCGGAAATCACTTATGGATCCGATGGGATCGCCTTTACATGTTCTTTGATGGAGGATGTGATCCATTTGAATGCTTTAGGGGATTTCCAGGCTGAAAATGCCCTGCCGGTCATCTATACGGCATGGAGGATGGGTTTGAAAAAGGAACAGATCCTATATGGATTATCTCATATCTTGATGACAAAAATGCGAACACAAAGATTGCAGATCGGTCGAGCTGTGATCATTGATGACTCATATAAATCCAATCCGGAAAGTGCCGAAGCGGCTATTGATACATTGATGAAGGTGCCTTCACCTGTGCATATAGCGGTATTAAGCGATATGCTGGATCTGGGCGAAGACGAACAAACTCTACATGAGCAGATCGGAATCTATGCCCATGAGAATAAGGTAGATATCTTGTTATGTACTGGACCTAGAAGCCGATATACAGCACAGGCAGGACAAGGAAAATGGTTTGAAACCAAAGAAGAAATTGAACAAGTTTTAAAGGGCTATCTTGATAAAGATTGCGTCATATTAGTGAAGGGAAGCCGGGCGATGGCGATGGATACGATCGTAACGGCTTTGCAGGAGGATTCAAATGAATAAATTAAATATTGCGATACTTTTTGGAGGACAGAGCAGTGAATATTCTGTTTCTTTGCACAGTGTCAGCTCTCTTCTTCGTCAGATCCATCGAGATCGTTATACGATCACAATGATCGGAATTGATCCGGAAGGACGTTTTTATGTATACGACGGAGATATAGATTCCATTGAAAAAGACCAATGGAAAGAAAAGGCAGTTCCTTGTGCCTGGGTACATAAAGGGGTTTTACCACTGGATGGTTCCGAAATCATTCCACTGGATTGTGCTTTCCCGGTCCTTCACGGAAAAAACGGTGAGGACGGTACTGTGCAGGGCTTGCTGGAGGTTATGAATATCCATTGTGTCGGCTGTGACGTGACGGCCAGTGCTTTGTCGATGGACAAGGAATTTATGCATATTATCTGTGATCATGCCGGAATACCGACGGCTAAATATGTATGTTTGTATGAAAAAGAAGAGAATCCGTCTTTTGAAGACATCCAAAAACAGATTCCACTGCCATGGTTTATCAAACCTTGCAATGCCGGCAGCAGCTATGGTGTGCATAAGGTAAAAAATCAGCAGGAATTTGAAGAGGCATGTAAAGATGCTTGGTTCTATGACGGTCGAGGCAAGCTGTTGGTGGAACAGTCCATTAATGGTTTTGAAATCGGTTGTGCTGTTATGGGCAATGATACCATTCAGACAGGCAGCTGTGATGAAATTGAGATCAAGGGATTGGATTTCTTTGATTTTGAGGGAAAATATAAGCTGACAGGGGCAGCTATCCATTGTCCGGCCCGTGTTTCGGAAGAAACGTTCTGTCAGGCACAAAATTTGGCAAGAAGAGTATATCGCGCTATGAACTGTTGCGGTATGGCCCGTGTGGATATGTTCGTAACGGATGATAATCGTGTGATCCTCAACGAGCTGAACACCATTCCAGGATTTACCGATACGTCCCGCTATCCTACTATGATGAAGGAAGCAGGTATTGAATTCAGCGATCTGATCGATGCGTTGATCGATCTGGCTATGGAAAAGAAGGTTGGTGTATGTTAGAAGCCTACAGCCGTGCCTGGATCGAAATCGATTATGATGCAATTGCACACAACGTAAAAGAAATTCAAAAACTGATCGGGAAAACCAAAATTATGGGTATCGTCAAAGCCAACGCGTATGGCCACGGTGATGTGGAATGCACTCGTGCCCTGATCAAGAGCGGTGTTGATCTTTTTGGTACTTCCAGTGTGGATGAAGCAGTGCATCTTCGTAAGAACGGCATAGAGCAGGATATCCTGATTCTAGGATATACACCACCGGAACATTTTCATTATTTGGTGGAAGAAAATCTGATCCAGACCTTATGCAGCTATGACTATGCCTGCAAGCTCAACGCTTATGCAAGTGAAAATGATGTAACCGTGCGTGCCCATGTAAAGGTGGACACGGGGATGAACCGGATCGGGGTGAAATACCAAAAGGAAGAAAAACATATGGATCAGATCCTGGCGGAATATCGTTTATCCAACGTGCATGCTGAAGGAATCTTTTCCCACTTTCCGGTCAGTGATGAACTGGACACAGACAGTTTGAGCTTTACGAAGCAGCAGATTTCCTTGTTTAAGGAAGTTTTGGAAAACCTGAAAAAAGAAGGCATCGATCCGGGATTGAAGCATATACAAAACAGCTATGGAATTTTAAACTATATGGATCTTGGCATGGATTATTGTCGTCCGGGACTGCTCTATATGGGGGTGACCAGCGATGATACGATCGATATCCTGTCAAAGCCGGATTTTATTCCGATCTTATCTTTATATGCCAATGTCAGTATGGTCAAAACCATTGAACCGGGCATGACGGTAAGCTATGGACGTCATTTTACGGCTCAGAAACCGATGAAAGTGGCTACCTTGGCTATCGGGTATGCTGACGGTGTTCCACGTATTTTATCAAATAAGGGATTTGAAGTATTGATCCATGGAAAACGCTGCCGACAGATCGGCAATATCTGCATGGATCAGTTTATGGTCGATGTCACAGAGTTAGAAGATGTAAAAGAAGGGGATGTGGCTTGTTTGATTGGGGTACAATCCGGTCAGCGGGTAACCGTTGATACGATCAGCCGGATGGCGCACACCATCAACAATGAAACGCTGTCAGCCTTTGCGGCCCGGCTGCCACGTTTACAAAAAAGGGGAAATGATGAGAAAAAGGAATTATAACGCGATCGATCTGGCAAAGTATCTTTCGGCTTTATTGGTAGTATGTATTCATACATATCCATTTTTTGAAATATCAGAAACATTTAATACATATTGGATCCAGACTGTCTGTCGTCTGGCTGTTCCGTTTTTCTTTGTATGTTCCGGATTCTTTTTCTTTCGGAAATGGAGTGCGGACGAAATTGTTAACCAGGATAATCTGATCCGATATGAAAAACGATTGTTAAAGATCTATTTGATCTGGACGGTTATTTATCTTCCATATACGATCTGGGATTATGCACATGCCAATTTTCGGATCTATCACATCTTATCGTATTTGCGGGATGTCTTATTAAATGGAAGCTATTATCATTTATGGTTCTTACCGGCTTTGATGTTGTCTACATTCATTGTTTATGGACTATATCAGCGACATGGACTGCAGCGGACATTGACAATCTCATTTGCCTTATATTTTATCGGGTATCTGATCAATGTATATACACCGATCTGGGAAAGTCTTCCGGGCATTTCCTTCTTCTTTGGTTTCTTTACCAAGGTTCTGGTTACCGCCCGAGACGGATTTTTCTTCGGACCGATGTTTGTAGCTATGGGTCTGTTCCTTTCCAAAACAAGAAGGCTGGTTCATCGAATTGCCTTGATGGGATGGGGCATCAGTTTTGTATTGCTGGTATTGGAAGTGATGATTTATCGCCATTTTGATTTGCTTCGGGATCTGACAAGCATGTATCTGATGCTGGTACCGGCAGTCTTCTTTATGACCAATGCGTTGTTGACATTCCGTCCGAAATGGAAACTGAACTACAAGGATTTACGTGCGGAATCCTTATTGATCTATACTTCGCATATCTTGTTTGCGAAAATATTCTTAACGGCTTTACCACACGCACATATTGTGGTATATTTTCTGACACTAGCTTGTTCGCAATGCTTTGCGACGCTGGTTGTCCGCAATAAGGATAAATATCCGATATTACAACATTTAATTTAATATGATTCGATTACATCAGGTAAAATGCGCATCGGACAAGCCGTCTGATATTGAAGCGCAGATCCTTAAAAAACTACATATTCAGAAAAAAGATCTTTTCGCATGGGAAATTGTTCGAAAAAGTATAGATGCCCGTAAACAAAAGGTCTTCTTTTCGTATATCATCGATGTATCCGTACGCAGAGAAAAACGGTTTATGCATCAAAAGGATGTGACAGAGGTTCCTGATACAACGTATCGCTTCCCACAGCCGGGGAATCATAGCCTGACAAATCGACCTGTTGTGGTAGGCTTTGGACCGGCAGGGATGTTTGCGGCCCTGATCCTGGCACAAGCGGGTTATTGTCCGCTGATCATCGAAAGAGGATCCAAGGTAGAAAGACGAAAGGACGTTGTGGAACATTTCTGGCATACCGGTCAGCTGGATCCTTCATGCAATGTACAATTTGGGGAAGGAGGCGCCGGTGCTTTCAGTGACGGTAAGCTGACGACACGTTCCAAAGATAAACGCTGCCAGAAGGTGCTGGATCAGCTGATTGAATTCGGAGCCCGGAAGACGATCAAAACAGATCAATATCCGCATATCGGCAGCGATGCCTTTCTTGATATCATCCGTCAGTGCCGAAAGACAATTGAACAAGCCGGCGGCACCTTCTGTTTTGACAGTCAATGTACGGATATAAAAATCAAAGAAAACAAATTACAGGCAATTTGTGTGGATGGACGATGGATCGATTGTCAGGCTTGTATCCTGGCTATCGGTCATAGTGCCAAAGATACCATATATATGCTGCATGAAAAGGGAATCCGGTTAACCGGCAAGCGGTTTGCGGTCGGTGTTCGTATCGAGCATAAGCAGGCGTTTATCGATCGTGCCATGCTCAAGGATGCCTGCACCAATCCGCATTTGGTACCGGCCCGTTATAAATTGACATACATGGCCTCCAATAAAAAAGGGGTCTATTCCTTCTGCATGTGTCCGGGAGGCTATGTAATCTGTGCCTCTAGTGAAGAAGGAAAAACCGTGGTCAATGGTATGAGCTATGCAGCCCGGGATGGAGAAAATGCCAACAGCGCGCTGTTGGTCCAGGTTGATCCGCAGGATTACGGCTCTGCTTTATTTGATGGCCTGCATTACCAGGAACAGCTGGAATCCAGGGCATACCAGATGGCTGCCGGCTATAAAGCGTGCACGCAGCTGGCCAGGGATTATCTGGCACATCAGGTATCTACCGCCTTCGATCAAGTACAACCGACCTATGCCTTAGGGACCACATTTACCGATCTGAATGATTTATTCTCGCCGGCTGTGAATCAAGCTTTGCATGAAGCCTTGGAAAACTTTGAGAAAAAGGTTCCCGGTTTTGTCAGTGAGGGAGCTATATTAACGGCAGTGGAATCAAGAAGCTCTTCGAGCATTCGCATAGAGAGGGATGAACAGGGCATGACCAATGTCCGGGGAATCTTTCCTTGTGGCGAGGGCAGCGGGTATGCCGGTGGCATCGTAACCAGTGCGGTGGATGGGATCCGGAGTGCGGAAAAACTAATTGAATATTTTTCATGCCCTCAGTACAATAAATCAAGATAGACAGGAGATGTTTGTGAAATTATTCTTACCACGATATTATGTAGCCGGCTATGATCACGTATCCGTGGATCGTTTAAAGGAAAACGGGATCCGACTCTTATTGTGCGATATAGACAATACACTGGTTTCCGCTTTTGAACCAGATCCCAATGAAAAGGTCATCCGCTTTATCCGGCAAATAGAAGCTGCCGGGATCAAGGTGGCCGTTTGTTCGAATTCTACACGAAAACGAACGCTGCGGTTTTCCGAAGATCTGGGAATTCAAAAAGCCTATTATTTCTCCTTTAAACCGTTGCCGTATAACTTTATCCGGGCAATGCACCATTATCATGTGGAACCTGGACAGACGGCTTTGCTAGGAGATCAGATCTTTACGGATATTATCGGTGGCAATGCGGCTGGTTTATATACGATATTAACAAATCCTGTCACTGTAAAAGATAAAACCTCCACCCGGTTGATGCGTTTTTTTGAAAAGTATGTATTTATCGGTCTGGAAAAGAAATACAATTTCAGGAAAGGAGTATTTGATGACTAAGTTTTGTACAGGTTGTGGCATTCAGCTGCAAAATGAAGACAAAAACGCTTTGGGATATGTGCCCAGCCTGGATGCGATGTATTGCGAGCGTTGTTTTAAAATACGAAATTATGGTCAGCTGACGGTCAACATGCAGCAGGGGATCGATTCGATGGAAACGTATCGAAAGATCAACGAACTGGATGCCGTTATTTTCTGGGTGGTCGATCTGTTCTGCTTTGAATCTGGACTGATTTCAAGGATCAATCAGAAGCTGCCGGATAAAGATATCATCCTTGTATTGACAAAGCGGGATGTTCTGCCAAAGACATTGACGGATCAAAAAATTCTGAATTTTGTCAACGAACGACTTGCCAAAGAACAAATAATTGTAAAAGATATTGTGATTTGTTCTAGTTTATATATACCGACATCTGCCAAAAATGCACAGCTGTCTTCGGAAGGAACCAACAGTATCCAACAGATCCAAAAAGCAATCGGTAAATATCGGAACCAAAAGGATATCGTATTTATGGGAATGGCGAATGTCGGAAAATCCACCTTGTTGAATCAACTGCTTCCGGATTGTAAACTGACGATATCGCGAAATCCGGGAACAACGCTGGATCTGATTCCCTTGAAACAACAAACATATACGATCTATGATACTCCGGGTATTGAAAATACCCACAGCGTATTGACATATCTAAACGGAAAGGATCTGAAAGCGGTGATACCGGTCAAACCGATCCGACCGTTTGTGTCCCAGATTTACGAAGATCAGTCCTTTGCGGCCGGCGGACTGGCCAGACTGGATGTGGTGGTGGATTCCAAAGCGACGGTCGTTGGCTATTTTTCCCGTCAGATTTCCATTCACCGTGGAAAGCTGAACGATGCGGACCGTTTATGGAATGCCCATTTGAATGAAATGCTGGTTCCGTGTCTGGATACTTCTTTGTTGACGATGCATACGTATCATGCACCGATGTATAATAAGAATAAAAAAATGGATGTCGTAATTCACGGCCTGGGCTGGTTCTGTATCAGCGGCCATGTAAAGGAATTGCGTGTCCGTGTACATAAAGGAATTCATGTAACCTTCAGAAAGGCGATGATTTGATGTTAAGTAACCGTGATAAAAAGTATTTACGAAAATTATCTCATTCCTACCGGTCGATCTTTCAGATCGGAAAAGAAGGATTGAGCTATAATATGATCCAGTCACTTGAGGATGCACTGGAAGCCCATGAACTTGTGAAATGTAATTTGCTGAAAACGTCTCCTATGGAGACAAGGGAGGCGGCGATAGAATGTGCACGCAATACACATAGTGAGATCGTGCATATTATCGGACATACCTTCATATTGTATCGGCGTTCCAAGGAAAACAAACTGGGGTTAAAGAAATGAAGGTCGCAATTCTAGGTGGATCTTTTGACCCTGTTCATTGTGGACATATAGCGATGGCAAAGACGGCATTACAGGCACTGGACTGTGATCAGGTTTGGTTTATGCCGACTCAGGATACACCGCTGAAAGACCATTCGCTGACGCCGGCGCATCATCGTGTGGCCATGATCGAACGGATCCTGAACCAGGACCGACGTTTCCGGGTATGTCGTCTGGAAGTGGAAAGAGAAGGAAAAAGCTACACGATCGATACGGTCCGGCAGCTGACCCGGCAATATCCGGAGAATACGTTTTACTGGCTGATCGGCAACGATCAGATTGCGCAGTTTGCTGACTGGAAAGATGCGGACCAGCTTGTGAAGCTTTGCCATTTTGTCGGATTTGACAGAGATGGAAAGATGGCTGACAGCCCCTATGATATCCAGCGGATCCATATGCCGATGGTACCGGTTTCCTCCAGTGAGATCCGGATCGGTAACAAATTGAACTATTTACCACAGGCGGTTCGTGAATATATCTATGAACATCGTCTGTATATTAAAGAATTTGTGCATACAAGAGTGAATGAGCATCGCTATCTGCATAGTGTTTCGGTCGCTGATCTATGCCAGCATTTGGCTATTGCCAATGGACAAGATCCGCAGAAAGCTTATCTGATTGGACTATTCCATGATATAGCCAAGTCCATGTCCAAAGAAGCGATGGAACAATGGATGGATATTCTTTGCCCTGAGAATAAAAAATATGCCGTACCTGTATGGCATGGCTTTGTCGGCAGTGAAATCGTAGATCGTATCTTTTATTTACGTGATCCACAGATCAAAAACGCTATCTATCATCATGTTTTGGGGACCAGCACGGATCCTTACGCGGAAATCGTATTCTGTGCAGACAAGACCGACCCACTGCGAAACTATGACTCCAGTGAGCTGATTGCGTTGTGTGAAAAAGATATACATCAGGGATTTATCAAAATCAAAGAAGAAAATGAGAAGTATTTACGAAAGGGATAAAACATGGAATTAAAGGAAGTTGTTATTCAAGCGATATTGGAAAAGAAGGCTTTGGACGTACGAGTCTATGATTGTCGTTCATTAACACCATTTATGGATTATGTCATTGTTGCCAGTACGACCAATCTGCGTCAAAACAACGCCATTGCCCAGAATCTGAAGGACCGTATCCGGGAAGCCGGTTTTGATACCGAGATCCGTATGGAAGGGAAAGCAGATTCCCGATGGGTTCTTGTGGACCTGAAGGAAATCGTGGTTCACCTGTTTGTAAAGGAAGAAAGACAAGTCTACCAGCTGGACCGGCTGTATACTGATTGTCCGGTTATGGAATATGATCTATAATCAGCTGGCTTCGTACTATGATGCTCTGGTCAAGGATGACCAGGCAACCTTGGCATGGGTACGATGGATCGAAAAAAGGACGAGGCCTTGTGCAATGCTGGAGCTGGCATGTGGATCCGGCGAGATTACCCGTAAGCTGCATCAAGATGGATTTGAGCTGACAGCGTTGGATCTATCCGCTCAGATGATTGAAAAAGCACTGGAAAAGTCCCCGGAAATCACTTTTCTTTGCCGGGATATGAAAGATCTGTCGGGATTACCGATGTATCCGGCCATTGCGTGTCTGTGTGACAGCTTTAACTATATCTTGTCCGAACAAGAGGTAGAGGATTTTTTTGAAGAAGTGGCCGATCATCTGGCACCGGACGGACTCTTTTTCTTCGATACACATTCCTTGGATCGACTGCAGGAGTTTGCGGAAGAATGGAATGAAACCGGTGTTTTTGAGGATGGTGTCGGGTATCAATGGTCGATCCTATGCGAGGATCAATGGCTGTACCAGGATTTTGCGTTTTATGGATGTGACGGGCACGTAGAACAAGAGCATCATCTGCAAAGAGTCTATGACCCGGCCTGGCTGGAAAAAGCGTTAACGAAGCGTTTTGACATTGTGGATGTATATACGGACTTTCATTTGCCGGGCATTCAAAACGGAGAGAAATACTTTTATACAGTAAGAAAGAAGGAAAAGCAATGATTGGAATTATTGCCGCAATGGATATAGAGGTCGATGCTATCCGTGCTATATCGGAGATAACCAGTGACCAACAGATTGCCGACTGCCGGATCTATGTCGGTAAGATCGGTTCAAAAGATATTGTCCTGTGTAAAAGCGGGGTCGGGAAAACACATGCAGCGATGGCTGCAACCATTTTGTGTATGCATTATCAGCCGCAGGCTATTATCAATGTTGGAACAGCCGGTGGTTTACTGGCACAACAGAAGGTACTGGATATAGTGATCAGCTCCAAGGTGGTCCAGGCGGATTTTGATACCTCTGCGATCGACGGACCTCAGGGGATCGGTTTGACCTATCAGCCTTGTGATAAGATGATACAGCTTTGTACGGAAGCCGCCTTGCGATGTGGTGTGACATATCACGTCGGAACGATAGCCAGTCAGGATCTGTTTATGGCCAGAGATGAGGATTTTGCCCGTCTGATGGAACGCTTTCCGGAGGCAGCCTGCTCGGAAATGGAAGCAGGAGCTGTTGCCCAGGTGGCGCAGTCCTTTGGGGTACCGTATATCATCGTGCGTTGTTTGAGCGATGTGGTCCATCATAACGAAAATCCGATGGAATTCAGTGAATATGCACAGAAAGCCAGTATACAGAGTGCCGGCTTGATCCAGGCATTTGCACAAAAATTATAAACGAAAGGAGAGGGTCGATTGATGACACATTTTAATCGAAGATTCACAGCTATATTATGGGTTACCCTGATTTTATTGATCCTGATCTTCTGGTCTTTGTTTATCAGTGGACCCAATCGTGTGCGTGAAGCACAACAGGAACAAAGCATAGCCCGTATAGAATCCAAGGTCAAGGGAATCAAGGGAATCACGCGGCATGTGTTCGACTATGTAACCTACCAGGGCTACACAGAGAAAAAGCTGTATTGGTTTGATATCAACGGTGAAGAGATTACTTCCCGGGATATGAGTACGCTGAGTTATGAGAAGGCAACAAAGATTGCGAAAAACGATTATGGGATCGAACCGGTTTCTATTTTCCTGGGGTATGGCTACAACAATCCTTGTTATGTCATAGAGGGAAAATATGAAATGATATTGATCGATTATGATACGTTTGAACGTATCTATGAAAGGGAGCTGAAATCTTGATGAAAGAGATAAAATGGAATGCTTCGTATTTCGATCGTCGGACCTGGATCCTGGAGAATCTGGAAAATCTTCATGTAGAGTCCCAGGAGGCACTGGTGCTGTTAGTGATTGATTATTGTAATACACAGGGGATACCAATCAGTCATGAACTGCTGGCTGCCAAGACCAAGCTGCCGGTGGATGATATTGAAGCTATCTTTATGACATTGACAGAAAAGGGATATTTGACCATTGAGTTTGAAAAGGGAACCATTGCGTTTAGTATTGCCGGTCTATTTGAAGAACAGCCGAAGGAGGCTGTTGTCTCTCTTAGTTTGATCGAACGCTTTGAAATGGAATTCGGACGTCCTTTAAGCAGTGCGGAAATGCAGAGGATCCTGGAGCTTCCTGCCGTTTTCCCTGATTATGGCGAACAGGGGGTCATCATAGCATTGAATGAAGCAATCGTCTACGAAAAGCTAAATTTAAATTACATTGAACGAGTTCTTCGTTCCTGGGCCAACAAGGGATTATCGATTGAAGATCTGGAGAACGGACAACGATGAAACCAAATGAAATTGTAGATCAAATAGAAAAGATCTTTCCGCAAGCACAATGTGAACTGCATCATGAAACACCGTTTCAGCTGCTGGTCGCTGTCGTATTGTCCGCGCAGACAACAGATGCCTCTGTAAACAAAGTGACACCGGCCTTGTTTGAAAGATTTCCGACATCCAAAGAACTGGCTGAGGCAGAACCGGAGGAAGTGGAACCGTATATACGAAAGATCGGATTGTATCGTAACAAGGCATGTTCTATCGTTAATCTAAGCAGGGATCTGGAGGATAAGTTTGACGGTAAAGTTCCTGCTACGTTTAAAGAGCTGCAGTCCTTATCCGGTGTTGGACGCAAGACGGCTAATGTGGTAAGAAGCGTAGCCTTTGATATACCAAGCTTTGCGGTAGACACCCATGTAGAACGTGTTAGTAAACGTCTAGGCCTGGCCAAGCCATACGACAATGTAACCAAAGTGGAAGAAAAACTTCGTCGTAAGATCGACCGAGGTCGTTGGAATCAGGCGCATCATGATTTTATCTTCTTTGGACGTTATCTATGTACCGCCAGAAATCCCCATTGTACACAGTGTCCTTTTACATCCTTTTGTAAAAGAGAAAAAATCGAAGGGAAAAAATAGATATCTCTGCAGATATCTGTTTTTTTGTAGTGTAAAATAGGGTTGCGAGGTGATAGGGATGAAATACGATACGCACTTTTTATTAGATACTCATACCGTGAAGGATTACGTAAAAGATGTTGTCGGTTTATTTGATCGATCTGCCTCTTTGCAGGCTGAAGAAATCGGGGATGGCAATATCAATTATGTTTTCAGAGTATGGGATGAAAATAAATCTGTCGTGGTGAAACAGGCGGATGTGCTGCTGCGATCCTCCGGCCGTCCTTTGGATGTATACCGGAATACGATTGAAGCTCGTGCCCTGCAGATGGAAGAGAAGCTGGCACCTGGCTATGTACCACATGTTTATTACAATGATAGCATCATGCATGCGCTGACCATGGAAGATATTTCGAAGTATAAGAATCTTCGAAAAGAGCTGATTGCTTGTCATACATATGATCACTTTGCCCACAATATCTCTGTGTTTATGGCTCAGACGCTTTTACCGACGACCGATTTGATCTGTGAGCGCGCTGAAAAGAAAAGGAATATGCAGATCTTCACCAATATCGAACTTTGTGATATTACCGAGGATCTTGTATTGACTGAACCTTATTATAACTATAAAAATCGGAATGTGATCCTGGGGGAAAATCAAAAGTTTGTAGAGGAAAACCTATATCATAACGCTGCCTTGAAGTCCAATGTGGCTTGTCTGCGACAACGTTTTACCAATTATAGTCAGTCTTTGATCCATGGAGATCTACATTCCGGCTCTATCTTTATCAATGAACAGGGGATAAAAGTCATTGATCCTGAATTTGCTTTCTACGGACCGATGGGCTATGATATCGGCAATGTGATCGGTAATCTGTTCTTTGCGTGGGCCAGCGCTGTCTATAAGAAGGAGGATCCGTTCTTTCAAAGCTGGTGTCGTCAGACCATCGAGGATGTGCTGAAGGAAACGATGCAGCAGCTTGACACGGTCTATGAACAGAGAGTGACATTTCCTCTGTATAAAGAAACAGAATTTAAAAAACAATATTTCCGCCAGATCCTCTCAGACAGCTTAGGATATGCCGGTACGGAAATCATACGCCGTGTGGTCGGGGACTCCAAGGTTGCAGAAATCACTACCATGGAGAATCGGGCACAAAGGATAGCGATGGAGAGAGCTTTGATCCGTATGGGGATCTATTTGATCAATGAACGGACAACGATCAGACTAGCTCAGGAGATCACAAAGCAGTTTCAAAAGATTACGGGAGTATCATAGTATGGAAAGAAAAGATCAAGGATTAGCTTATTTATTACAATATGAACATGTCGCATGGTTTGATCAAGGGGTGGTACGTATACTGGATCGAAGAGTATACCCGTCATCCATTGAATATGTGGAATGTACGACAGTAGAGGATGTGGTACAGGCAATTCATGATATGGTCACACAAAGTGCCGGCCCTTATACAGCCGCCGGTATGGGCATGGCTTTAGCTGCCTGGCTTGTACGAGATCAGAGCAAAGACCGGCAGATAGCGTATCTGCAGAAAGCCGGACAAGCAATTTCTCAAGCCCGTCCGACAACGGCCAACCGGTACAGTGTGATTACCAATGGATGTATTCAGGCTGCTATGCAGGCAATGGAGCAAAATAAAGAACCATATCAGGCCATTATTCAAAGAACGGTAGATTCTTTAAACCGGCGTTATTCCACCATGGAAAAAGTGGCCGAATATCTGGTGGATCTGATTCCGGATCATGGAAAAGTTCTGACCCAGTGTTTTGGGGAGACCATCGTCGGAATGATGTGCCGGGTAGCCAAAAAGCGAAAAAAACACATAGAATTTTATAATGCTGAAACGCGGCCTTATCTGCAGGGAGCCAGGCTGACATCCAGCGTATGTTACGAAATGGGATTTCCCACAACGGTTATTACCGATAATATGGTAGGGTATGTACTGGAGCATGAGGGCATTTCCTTATTTACCTCGGCAGCGGATACGATTGCCAGGGATGGACATATTGCCAATAAGATCGGTACCAAACAAATGGCCATCCTGGCTAAATATTATCATGTACCCTATTTTGTGACAGGAATACCGGATGCAGATAAAACCAGTGGAAAGGATATTGTGATTGAACAAAGAGATCCACAGCAGGTTCTTTGTTATAGGGGCATTGCCAATACACTGCCGGGAGTCAAAGCAATCTATCCTGCCTTTGACATTACACCACCTTATCTGATTGACGGTATCGTGACAGACCAGGGTGTATACAGTGCCTATGATCTGGATTCGTATTTTGCCAAAGGACAGAATGCGTTCTATTAAAGGAGCTTGTCTATGTTGATGAAAGAATCAAGAGAAAAGATTGCAGAATATGGCCGTCGCATGGTACAGGACCATCTGACGACCGGGACCTCCGGTAATATCAGCTTGTATGATCCCCAATCCGGCAGGATGGCTATCAAGCCTTCCGGCATGGCCTATGATGCGATCCACGCAGCGGATGTGGTTGTGATGGATCTGCAGGGACATATCATCGAAGGAAAACGAAAGCCTTCCAGCGAATATACGCTGCATGCGTTGATGTACCAGCTGGATCCATCGATCCGTGCGGTTGTACATACACATTCGATGTACTGTACCGTTTATGCGTGTTTACGGCAGCCGATCCGGGCACTACATTATCTGATTGCAGATCTGGGTGCCGATCATATTCCGTGTGCGGAGTATGCGACCTATGGAACCCAAGCATTGGCAGAGAATGTTGCCAAGGCCAAGACAGAAGCCAAAGCTATTTTATTAGCCAACCATGGCCTGGTCACCTTTGATACAAGCTTGGAAAGTGCCTATCGCAACGCAAAGAATACTGAATGGCTGGCAGAACTGCAATACCGGGCAGAATCTATCGGAAAACCTTATATTCTTAGTGAAAAAGAAATCGATACGGTGATGCAGAGCTTTAAAACCTATGGACAATAAAAGGAATCGCTATTTTAGACGCGATTCCTTGTTCTTTTTATAAATGATATTCAATCCTTTGAAGATCAGTGTCGGGTCATATACGTTGATCAGTTTCGTATGACCATAAACAACGCGGCCAAGACCACCAGTTGCGATGACCTGCAGGTCTTTATATCCGGTTTCTTTGCGGATCTGCTTGATGGTATATTCCACGCCACCGATGTATTGATAGAAGACACCAGCCTGCATTTCTGTCTGTGTGTTGCGAGCCAGCACAGTTTCCGGTTTCTTGATTTCAATTTCCGGAAGCTGAGCAGTTTGAGACCAGAGCGCATTGGCACCGGTTTCGATACCGACACTGATGACACCGGATTTAAACCGTCCGTTTTCATCCACGTAATCGTATGTGGTGGCCGTACCGAAGTCGATGACCAATACCGGTCCTCCGTAATAATGGTAGGCGCCGGCACAATCGGCAATCCGATCGGCCCCTACACTGCGGGGATTCTCGAGCTGAACGCTGATCCCGCTTTTTATACCCGGCTGTACGACCATGGGATCGATGCCGAAGAATTTAATGACACCGTTTCGACATGAATGCATGACCTTTGGTACAACACTGCACATGATAACATCTTTGATCTGGGTCTTGTCGATGTCAGCACTCTTTAAGAAGTTTTCCAGCATGACACCAAATTCATCACTGGTCCGCCGGGCCTTCGTCGTCAGGCGGTACCGATCGATCAGGGTGTCATTTTCAATCAAACCTACGGTAATATTCGTGTTTCCAATATCTATAGCAGCAATCATTTTCTTTTACTCTTTTCTATATCAGACATAGTCTCAAGGATACGAAGGCCAAGCTCATATTTTGACAACTTTGGCCAGCGCTGGATCGTTTCTTTTGTTAAGACAGATACGACATTGGTATCTGTTTTAAAACCGGCTCCTTCGGTGAACAGATTGTTGGCAATCAACATATCGCAGTTCTTTTTGACAAGCTTTTCTTTCGCGTTCTTTTCCAGATCCTGGGTTTCCATCGCAAACCCACACACAATCTGATCGTCACGCTTATGCTGGCCGATATAAGCCAGTATATCCGGATTGCGGACAAAGGTCACAGCCAGGCCACCTTTATCCTTTTTGATTTTATGGTCAGCTACCTCCGCCGGGCGGTAATCCGCGACGGCAGCAGACATGATGATATAATCAGCCTGCTCCAGGTTTTCCTTTATGGCTTCATACATATCTCTGGCACTTCGAACAGGGATGATGTGGGCGCCTTCCACCGGATCAATAGAAACCGGACCGGATACGATAGTCACTTCGGCTCCCATTTTTAAAGCGGCCTGGGCAATCGCATAGCCTTGTTTACCACTGGAATGATTGGAGATAAAGCGTACCGGATCCAATGGTTCCTGTGTCGGACCGGCACTGATCAGAACGTGTTTTCCCTTTAACAGCCCATTGTTTTCAAACAGTCGGTCGATGGCTTCGACAATATCTGCAACATCCGGTAGTTTTCCTTTTCCGTTGACATCACAGGCCAAATGACCTTCTACCGGTTCAAGAACATGATATCCAAGTTGTCTGGCTTTCTGAAGATTGGCCTGTGTCACTTCATTTTCATACATATGAACATTCATTGCCGGGCAGATCATCTTTGGACAAGTGGCGGCCAAAAAGGTAGTGGTCAACATATCGTCGGCCAGCCCGTGAACAACTTTTGCCAGTATGTTTGCGGTTGCCGGAACGAGGATCATCGCATCCGCCCAGGTTGCCAAGGAGATATGGGCTATGGGATCTTCACTAGTGAACAGATCCTGTTCACATGGATGCTTGCTCAAAGCTTCAAAGGTGAGCTTTGGTACAAACTTTTCTGCGTTTTCCGTCAGTATGACCCGGATCTCATAATTCTTCTTGCCCAGTTTGCTTACAAGGTCACAGGCTTTATAAGCGGCAATCCCGCCAGATACACCGATCACAAGATGTTTTTTTGTCATAATCGAATCTCCTGTCAATTCTATATTATAGCTTATCATGTTTTTGAACTCAATCCTTGTCTATGTTAAGATGAAACTATGAAAATATTGATTGCCAGTGATTCTTACAAAGGATGTATGACCTCCAAACAAGCCTGTCAGGCCATAGAAAACGGAATCCTTTCCGCCAATCCGGACCATGAGGCAAAACAGTTTCCAATGGCAGATGGAGGCGAAGGTACAGCGGACGTTCTCTGTGATATCATACAGGGCCAGAAGATATCGGTGACAACGATCGACGCGTATGGAAAACCGATTGAGTCCTTTTATGCTACAAACGGCAAAACAGCGGTCATGGATGTAGCCAGCTGTATCGGGTTGAATATGTATCCGCGAAACCGCCGAAATCCGATGATTGCCAGCTCATCCGGGGTCGGACGGTTGATGAAGGAGGCTCTCAACAGTCATCCGCAGACATTGATCATCGGCCTGGGTGGCAGCTGTACCAACGATGGCGGTATGGGTATTTTACATGAATTCGGGATCCGTTTTTACGATCATCGTCATCAGTTGTTGAAACCGAATGTTTATGCGTTAAACCGTATCGCGTATATCGATAAAACAGATTTTAAAAAGCCGAACACAGAGATCATCATTGCTTGTGATGTCCGGAATCATCTGCTGGGGCCACAAGGAGCCACCTATATCTTTGGCTGCCAGAAGGGAATCTTTGAAAACCAAATGGAACAAGTGGATGGATGGATGACGCATTACCGTAATCAGATCCGTCAATGTTTCCATATCGATCTCAACAAACCGGAGGGATCCGGTGCAGCCGGAGGTATCGGCAGTGTATTGCTGGGACTGTTTCATGCCCGTATGATCCCGGGCATTGAACTGGTGATCCAGCAATCGGATATGGAGACCTACATGAAGGAATGTGATCTGGTATTTACCGGTGAAGGACAGACGGATGAACAGACTAAATATGGCAAAGTACCTTATGGGATCGCTGCCCTGGCAAGCCGTTACAATAAACCGGTTCTATGCTTAAGCGGTGCCTTGGGAAAAGGATACTGCCAGATGTACCAGGAGGGTCTGACGGGGATCTTTTCCACAGCAGACCGGGCTATGAGCTTTCAGCAGGCGTTGGCAGCCGGACCACAGAAACTGGAAGCATTGAGCTATTCAATCATAAAAATGATCGATGGATTAAGGGAGAAGGGGATGTTATGAGACGATTCATGGCTATATTTTTTTCATTGTTGATCGGATTCTCTTTGTGGGGATGTGTATCTCGAGAACCCTATCAGCAGATTGACCTGACAGCCGACCAGCTGCAGAAAAAACTGGACCAGAAAGAATCCTTTCTTTTACTGGTAGAAAGAGAAAACTGTCCTTTCTGTGAAAAGCTGGATGCATATGAGGAAAAAACCAAGGAAGAACACTTTAATGTCACCGTATATCGCCTGGATTCCACGGACTTTAAGCTGGAACAACAGGAAGACGGAACTTTATCCTCACAGACCGAAGGGGGCAAGACCCTTTTGACGATGGCTCCGTATTTTTTCTATACACCGACATTGTATGTGATCCGTGATGGAAAGGTGATTCAATCCGGGGTCGGATTCAATGAATCGACCGGACAGATTGCGCTATGGTCGGATGCGTCGGTTGTGGACTTTGATGAAGCCGAGTATGAAGAATTTTGGGACTTTGTGGAAAAGTATTCACAATCTTGAAAAAGCAAAACAAGACAATGTTGTAAATTTTTTCATAAATGATATAATTTGAAGTACACTATCCGTTTAGGAGGCTTATTGTATGCGAGAATTGGAAAATAATGCGTTGTTTTGGCAAAAGCTGGATACTTTGGTGTTATCAAGTATCTTGAAGATCGACAGACCGAAAGGAACATGTCATTTTAAGTACCACAATTTGATTTATCCGGTGGACTATGGTTACTTGTCAGATACTCTTGGTACTGATGCTCAGCCGATTGATGTATATCGGGGATCGATGAACAGCAATTTTGTGGGAGCAATCGTCATTTCAGCCGACATTCTAAAGAAAGATTGTGTGGCAAAGCTGTTGATTGGCTGTACCGAACAAGAGAAGGAAGAAATTATGTCCTTTTTAAACCAAACAGAATTTCAGAAAGCCATTTTAATACAAAGGGGAAATGAAGTTCCATCCTGGGCAACGAGCGATTAGTTTAACAATAGATGTGTTATAATAGCCCTATCAGGAGGTAATAGTATGGAATTAAAAGGTTCAAAAACAGAAAAGAACTTACAGGCTGCATTTGCAGGGGAATGTCAGGCAAGTATTAAATATCAATACTATGCAAGCAAAGCAAAAAAGGATGGATATGTAAAGATCAAAAATATCTTTGAAGAAACATCCGGAAACGAAAAGGAACATGCAAAATTATGGTTCAAAGCTTTGCATGATGGCGGCGTTCCTTCCACTGTTGAAAACTTAAAGGATGCGGCATCCGGTGAAAACTACGAATGGACGGATATGTATAAAGAGTTCGCCGAAGTGGCACGCAGTGAAGGCTTTGATGAAATCGCTGAATTGTTTGAAGGCGTAGGCGCCATTGAAAAACACCATGAAGCGCGTTTCAACGGATTATTAAAAGAAGTGGAAGAAGAAACAATGTTCAACAAGGAAGAAGACATTGTGTGGATCTGCTTAAACTGCGGCCATGTATTTATCGGAAAAGAGGCACCGGAAGAATGTCCGGTATGTGCGCATCCGAAAGCATATTTCCAGGAACTGAAAGAACATTATCTGTAAGAGATTCGATTGAAAGATCGAATCTTTTTTGGAGGAACACATATGGAATTGAAAGAAGCATTGCGTTATCTGCAGGAAGGGTATACGTTGATCCTGCAGGCAGAGAAGACCTTCGTGCATCAATTTAATGAGGTTGTGTATTTACACAATGATAAATGGCATACCCGACTGTCTTTGTCTGACTTTGAACAACTGTATGCCAACAACCGATTTATCTTGTATGAAACCCAGGAGCAGACTATTGATGTAAAGAAGGATGAAGAATATTATCAATGGGCAGAAAGGAATCAATAGCTATGATATTAGATGGTAATATCTTACTTTGGATCCAAACTGCCGTTCGGCAGGACTGGATGGATTCCTTTTGGTTGTTTGTGACCAGACTGGGAGATCGAGGAACTATCTGGTTGTTGACGATCCTGGTTTTGTGCTGTTTTAAAAAGACGCGAAAAACAGCTGTGTATGCATTTATCTCTTTGGCATTTGCTTTTCTGCTGGGAGAAGGACTGCTGAAACATCTGATTGCCCGCCCTAGACCTTTTGATATGATTCCGGATCTAGTGGTGCTTGGAACAAAACCGGGAAGCTATTCATGTCCAAGCGGTCATACCATGTCCAGCTTTGCCACAGCGTGGATCTATTATTTAGGGCTGGATAAGAAAATCGGTATACCGGCGATGATCCTGGCAGGGTTGATAGGGATCTCCCGATTATATATCGGGGTGCATTATCCGACGGATGTTCTGTTGGGATTTATCCTGGCTACAGGCGTTAGCTATTTTGTTTTCCAGATCATGAAAAAGAGGGGGGATGCCTGATGCCTCCAGTATTTACAAAATTTGATTCATTTCAAAGAACTATAAAGAAGATTGGGTGGATGCTTCTGATTGTGGTATTTACACAGATCGGAATCGATATCATCAAAATGGTCCTGATGAGGTACTGGGACAATTCGGTTATCCTGGAAGGGCTGGCTCTGATTGCCAAAACCTTGCTGCCGGCCGTATGTGCACTGGTCTACGCGAACAAACAAATCGATGTACATTGGTTTTCATCAGATCTTACGTTCGATTTTCCGCTATCTGCTTATTTAAAAACAGTGGCGGTCATGTTTTCCTGTGCGATGATCCTGTCTCTTGTTATGATGCTTTTTCAGACCGTGCTGGGGATCCGTTTTTATAACGATGCATTGTTTCAGTATTCCAATCCTGTGTATCGGATCTGTGTTGTCATTGCCGGCGTGATCTTTGCACCGGTCTTGGAGGAGATGCTCTGTCGAGGTGTTATTTTACGAAGCCTGAAGGATTATAATGCCTTGTTTTCGATTATAATGACAGGATTGTTGTTTGGTATGCTGCACATGAACCTGGTCCAAGCTATAGTGCATTGCTGTACGGGGATGATTTTGGCGTATGTCAGTTTAAAATACAAGTCTTTGATTCTGACCATCCTGGTACATATGACCCATAACGCTTTGTCCTTTCTGACGGTGTTCTCTGCAAACAATGTGGTAATGTCGTCGATCGTAGGACTGCTTATGTATGTATTGATCATTGCCGGAATCATTGTGATTGCGATGGAATGGAAAAACTGGATCCAGTTTCTGCGAAGACATACCATACAATATCCTTATTTTC
>DGUK01000059.1 GCA_002394635.1 Faecalitalea sp. UBA4312 | reverse complement strand
TGTAAACGTTCGGTGGAAGTGGCCCTAGCCAGCGGTGTAACTACGATCCGCGCCGTCGGGGGAATCGGAGATATTGATAGTCAGATCCGAGATCTTGTCAATCAAGGGAAGATCAAAGGACCGCGAATGTACGTATCCAATATGGCTGTTACGGTTCCGAAAGGACATATGGCCGGTTCGGTGGCTTATCCGGCAATCAGCGTAGCCGATGCCGTACGGTTTGTTGATCAAACCATAGCGCAGAAACCGGACTTGATCAAATTGATGATTACCGGGGGTATTATGGATTCCATGGTCAAGGGTGAACCTGGCATCCTGCGTATGCCACAGGAATATGTTAAGGCCTGCTGCGACCGTGCACATGAGAAAGGGTATAAGGTAGCTGCGCATGTAGAGAGTACTGAGGGCTTACAGATTGCCTTGGAGAATGGTGTGGATACGATCGAACATGGTGCACCAACTACTTCAGATATCCTGTATCAATTTAAAAAGAACCATGCAAGTTTGATTACGACCCTTTCCCCTTGTATACCTTACGCAAAGTTTGATCAGAAAATTACCAGAGTGAACGATATCACATATTTTAATGCCCAGGTAGTGATGAACGGTATTATTGAGAATGCCCGTAGTGCCCTGGAACATGACATCCCGGTCGGGCTGGGAACGGATACCGTCGTTCCCTATATTACACATTATGATATGTGGAGGGAACTTGTTTATTTTCATAAACTGGTCGGTGTGGAACCGTCCTTCGCTTTATACAGTGCCACACTAGGCAATGCCACCATTGCCGGTTGTGATGAGGTTACAGGATCCATCGATATCGGAAAGAGTGCGGATATGATCTTATTGAATGCCAATCCACTGGAAGATCTGAGCGTTCTTCGTTCTGTAGAAACCGTGATCTTTCGGGGAAAGGTATGGAAGAACCCTGTTATCAAAAAGAATATGCAGTGTGAAAAGCTGTTGGATGCCTACATGAATACATTATAAAAAGTGTCGAACGTTGTGTCCGACACTTTTTTATTCGGTTGGATAGCTATCCAGATCTTCCGGAAAATCAATACCTTTTAATGAATTGATATCTTCTAGAGAAGCTTCAATCGTGATGTCAAAATCGCTGGTATTTTCATAGACTGTCTGTTTTCCCTTGATGTGGATCTGCAGCCGGGTGATATATGCATCCGGAATCGTTGCCTTGATTTCCGCTTTTGCGATATCTACGGTTCCCAGTTCATCCAGGTAGGTCGACAATAAGCTCGGATCTACCGTAAAGGTATAAACGTCTTCTTTCTTTTTTGAAGAAGTGAATACACTGGCCAGCTCCGTATCCGTATAGCTCAGAAACGGATTGTAGGCGGCCAATTTTTGTCCTTCAGCTAATCCGATATTTTCTGCTTTGCTTTGGCTTTTGGTACCCATATTATTAAGATAGGTCTTTCCGTCATGGATATAAAAGTCAATATAATCATCGACATGATTTTCATTAGCTGTCAGTCCGAGTGTTAAGGCACATTCCACCTGTTTGGTCTGATCGAGCTGTATATCGAGATGCATCTTTGATGTATCTTTGTTGTTGATCATTGTCACAGTCCCGACAATATGTCCGGAATCAAGATTGAGAGTTTTATCAAAGGCATCAAAGAAAGTGATGACATGGTCTTTGTTCGCCTTGGAAGAACATCCGCACAAGCCGATCAATACACTGAAGCTTAGAAAAAAAGTCAGTATTCTTCTCATAAAGGTCCTCCTTGTGATATAAGTATTCTATAATTAAAAGAAAGGTGTGTCAAAATGGTAATCGTATATCTGGGAAAAGAAACAAATCGCATACTGGAAATCATGGATTCATTATCCCTGCCGTATCGTGTGGTCGGGGATCGTCAAAAGGGGATACCTATGAAAGAACTGTTAAAAACCAAACAGACATCCTCCGGAAAGGGAAATGGCTTTCTGTATTTATATAAAGAGCCGGAAACGAATCAACAGATGCTGGCTGACGCATTGAAAAAAGAGGAAATCTTCATTCCTCGGGTAGCTGTCAATACAGAAAACAATATAAACTGGACGCTGGGATACCTAATGGAAATTGTGGAGCAGGAATATGAATACTATGCACTAAAAGAGAAAATCTACGACATTATCACACATCCGGATAAAGTTCGTTTAAAAGCGGATCCTTTTTATCGTAAACGAATGGTCCATGCATACAGTTTACTGGAGGATCCGGAAACAACACTGGAACAGCTGCAGGAATGCTACATACAAATCAAATCATCCAAACTATTGTAAGTTTGTTTACATGCGTTTGGACTTTTTTAATATTTCCGTTTTCTTTTATAATAAATTTGTAAAGGGATAAGAATGAACAAAAGAAGCAATAAGCTATTGATGAATCTGGTTCTTGGGAAAAAAGAAAACCTGTATACATTAATGGAAATGTATAATGTCCAGGATCGATCCATCCGCATTGACGTAAAGGAGCTTAACAGAGACCTGAAAAAAGCAAAATTACCCGTTATCTTGGTTGAAGGCAACGGGGATTTAGTGTTTGATACAAAGGATCCTATCAATTTAGATGCATTTAAGCAGTTTTTCGGAACCTACGATATTTATACCTATGCTTTATCTACAAAAGAACGTTCTACGGTTCTTACTATGATCCTGTTAAACAGTGAAGGATATGTGACCGTGGAAAGCTTGTGTGAAAAAGTAGATGCCAGCAGAAATACAGTATTAAATGATCTTTCCATGTTAAAAGACTGGTTTAAAGAGCATAATATGCAGCTGACATCCAAAGTGCGCAGAGGATATCAAGTGGTCGCATCGGAAAGAAAAATCCGCGAATGGGTGTTGAAAATTCTGCAGATCAACGGAAATACTACCCATATGGATATTTTCTGGAATCTATTATTGGGAATCGTGGATGTATACGGGGTATATCCGGATGTCTGTGATATTCTGGTAAATGTGGAACATAAGAGAGAATCGTATCTGTCCGACTATTCTTTTGCCGAAACAGCTTTGGAATGCACCATTGCTCTAAACCATATCCGCAAGGGACGTATCCTGGATGAACTGGGAGATGAACGAATCAAAAAAAGTACCCGGTATGAGTTTGCCTGTTGTGTGTACCGGCAGGCAGAGAAAAAGTATTCGATACATATACCGCAAAGGGAAATTCTGTATTTTGCCGATCGTCTGAGTGTAAAGAGCTATCTGGAAGACAAGGTGCAGAAACGGCAGACAATGGAAATCCGATTGATGATCTCTGAAGCAATCTATCATGTGTCCGAAATCTTTAAGATTGATTTCTATCATGATTTTTCCATTTACGATATGATCATATCTCATATCCGGGCGGCTATTTTCCGGATGAAGAACGATGAAGTATTGACGAATCCTTTAAAGAATTCTTTGTTGAAGGATTATCCGGAATACTTTGCGGTCATCAAGGAAAATCTGAAAACGCTGGAACAGTTCATAGGCAAAGAGTTTTCAGAAGACGAAATATCTTTTATTGTACTTTACTTTGCCTCCGTAACGGAAAAGGAAAAGGCCATTAACGAGAAAAAGCGGAAGATCCGGGTGGCACTGGTGTGTGCAACGGGAAGAGGGACGGCACAATACATGATGGCAAAACT
>DGUK01000045.1 GCA_002394635.1 Faecalitalea sp. UBA4312 | reverse complement strand
TGAACGCAAAACATATTGCGGAATTTGTAAAAAACATTCAATAATAATGGTAAAGAGAACCTCTGATTTTTTTGATCAGAGGTTTTGCTTTCTGCAATAATCTATAAGTCTATTTCGGTTGCAACATCGTATGGAAAAGCGAATACGGGTCTTTTTTTTCTATGAAAAATATGATACAAATGGACTATGGAAACAATGATTTATGTTGTCCGACATGGACAGACTTTGTTTAATATCAAGCATTTGATCCAAGGTAAAGGGGATTCTCCGTTAACGGAAAAAGGCATAGCACAGGCCTATCATTTACGGAGTGTATTACAGAAGATCTCTTTTGATCTAGGTGTTTCTTCTACAAGTGAAAGAGCTCGGGATACTATGCATATCATCCTGGATGGACGTTGTCCATATGCTTATTATAAAGAATTGAAAGAAATCAGCTTTGGCACACTGGAAGGTGATCCTGTATCAGCTGCCTTTGAAAAAAGTGAAGACGAGGATTTATGGATCCCCAAACAGAAGGACTTTACAGCGTATGGTGGTGATAACTTTTCACAAGCTAGAGAGAAGGCAGAAGAAAAATTAATAGAAATCGGACGGAAGCATCCTGGACAGACGTTGTTGGTGGTATCCCATGGAGCCTTATTAAAAGAGCTTTTCTCCCATCTTGATCCAAATTTTAAAGAACGTGTCCCGAACTGTTCTGTCAGTCAGCTAACATACAGCCATCAGCATTTATCGCTGATCCGGCCTCCGGAGGTACTATGACCCGATTTTATGTTGTTCGACATGGTGAAACCTTGTTTAATATCAAACGATTATATCAAGGATGGTGCGATTCCACCCTTACAGAGAACGGTATCCTGCAGGCTAAAGAGCTATATGAAGGTCTGTATGCGATTCCTTTTGTTAAAGCTGTCAGCTCGACCAGTGAACGGGCTATTGATACCTTGGCTTGTATAGTGGGAGACCGGAATATTCCTATGGAATGGGATAAAGATCTTCGTGAAGTTTACTTTGGCCAAAAAGAAGGAGACTATTATCCGGATACACGGCCATCAGCCGATGTAGACTGGATCGGCTATGATTTTTGTGGTGGGGAGACACGCGATGAAGCCTGTGACCGGTTCCTGCATGGATTGGCTCGCCATGCCGTTGATGGCAATGTACTGGTCGTTAGTCATGGTGCGGTGATCTGCCGTTTTATCCAGCGGTGCGTTCCGGATTTGTGGGCCAAACGAAATAAACCGAACGAAATCGTGCCGAACTGTTCCGTTACGCTCATCGATTATGAGCAGGGTCAGTTTCATCTTGCGGCTCTGCCGGATATTTCTTATCGAAAGAAGTGAACCGACGATGTCGGTTTTTTCTATGTTATAATGAGGATTATGAAAACGATTGGATTATTGGGTCTATCGAACCCGTGTTCACGACAGAAGATACAGCCGTTGTATCAATGGCTGAAGTCTCTGGGCATGGTGGTTTTGGTATCGCCTTATTTATATACAGAAAGTACGCCGGAACAAAGAGCTTCGGTGTTTAATACATGGATCTATGAGAACATCGATCATATCTTTGATGTTTCCGGTGGTGATCTGGCCAATGAAACCATCCCATATCTGGATCTGGATGCCTATCGAAGGAGCACCTCTTTCTTTTATGGATATAGTGATCTGACATGCGTTTTAAATGTTTTGGCGCCTTTGCGTCGCTGTGCTTTGTTTCAGATTTGCGGAAATACGCACACAGATCTGATCGAAGCGCATTTAAAAGGAATATCGGATTCTTTATTTATAGGAAGTGGGCTAGGTGGTAATATACGCTGCCTATTGAAGCTGGCGGGAACACCGTATTTTCCGGATCTTAAAGGGAAACGATTGTATCTTGAAAGCTATTCAGGCGATGAATATCGTATTCGGACATTTTTTGCGCAATTGAAAAGCATGGGGATCCTGGATGGTGTGGAATCTATCTGTCTTGGTCAGTTTACCGAACTGGATACAAAGGACAGAAAGGTTTTGGATCGTTTATGCCAAGGCATTATATACCAACATGATCTTCGTTTTGGTCATAGTGCAGATTCTTATGGTGTCTGGCTGGAGGATTGATTATGGAGCTGAAAGAAATAAAATTGACACCCAGACGGATCGAGCTGCTTGAAAAAATGGGGATCCACAGTGTGGAATCGCTGTTAAAGACATATCCGTTCCGTTATGAAACGGTTGAAGCGGTTCCCTTTGAACAATGGGAAAAAGGACAGACCGTGTGTTTTGAAGGGGTGATCTGTTCGCCTGCCCGGGTGGTTCGTTTCGGAAAAAAGCGTTCGATGACAAAATTCAAGGTCGTCACCTGGAATGAGGAACTGGAAATCACCTTGTTTAACCGACCATGGGCCAATCAGTTTCCTTTTGGTAAGAACATAACGATTTTTGGTACGTATCAGGGAAACCAGAAGGTAACTGCCAACAATTATAATTTTCATCCCCTGCAGTCACAGGTCGGTATGCATCCGGTGTATACAGTGACCCAAGGTCTGAAACAAAGTGAAATGCGTACGATCATGGGAAAAGCACTGGAACATACAGAGATTTTAGCGGATGTCGTTCCTGAAAGATACCGAAAGGCATATAAGCTGCTGGATGGACAGACAGCTTTACAATGGGTACACAATCCGCCGGGTCCAAAACATCTGCAGGCGGCTTTGCGTACGTTGAAATATGAAGAATTTCTTTGTTTTCAATGTGTGATGCAGGCAACGCAGAACAAGGACAGCGAAATAAAAAAAGAAGCCAAAAGCTGGGATCAGAAAAGGTTGGAACAATGGATGGGTGCTTTTCCGTATGCCTTGACCCGGGATCAGGAGCAGGCGTGCCAGGATGTGCTTACGGATATGAAAAGCGAGAAGATCATGTTCCGTCTGGTCCAGGGCGATGTCGGCTGCGGGAAATCCATGGTCGCTTTTACTGCATTGTATGCGTGTCATCTTTCTGGCTGGCAGTCAGCATTTCTGGCACCAACGGAGATTCTGGCTCGTCAGCACTATGATAATATGAGACAGCTGGGCTTGCCGGTGATTTTATATGTGTCGGCTTTATCTGCCAAAGAAAAAGAAGAGATCCATCAAAAGATGGAACAGCAGACCGATGCCATCTTTGTGGGGACGCACGCATTGTTCCAGGATTCTGTTTCGTTTCAGAAGCTAGGACTGGTGGTTACCGATGAGCAGCAGCGCTTCGGTGTACGTCAGAGGCGGGCTTTATTGGAAAAGGGCCGCAATGTGGACTTTCTGATGATGTCAGCCACCCCTATACCGAGAACGTATGCACATTTTCTCTATGGGAATATGGATCTTTCCAATATCCATACCATGCCCCCGGGCCGCCAGCCGGTAAAAACCATCTATGTGCAGACGACCTCAATGAAACCGGTCTTAAAAGATGTACTGCACTATATTGAACAAGGAAGACAATGCTATGTGGTTTGTCCGGCAATCGATGAAAACGAAGAAATGCCGATGAAAAGTGTGACCTCTATTTATGAAGGGATGAAAACGACATTAAAGGACCGAGTGTCCATTGGCCTTTTACATGGCCGCATGAGCAGTGAACAAAAAGAAGAGATCATGATGCAGTTTCATAAAAAGGAACTGGATATCTTAGTGTCTACAACGGTCATTGAAGTAGGCATCGATATTAAAAATGCTACGGTCATGGTCATTTATGATGCACATCGGTTTGGCTTGAGCACCCTGCATCAGCTGCGGGGACGTGTAGCCCGTGGGAATGTACAGGGCATCTGTTATTTATTAAGTGGATCCAAGGATCCAAAAGCCATAGAACGGCTGCAGAAAATGGAAGAATTGCTTGATGGCTTTACCGTCACCGATTATGATCTGATGCTGCGGGGTCCCGGAGATATCCTCGGCTTCCGGCAAAGCGGTCTTCCAAGCTTTGTGCTCGGCGATATGGAAAAGGATAAAGCGATGATGGAAGTCTGTGTCAAAGATGCTTCGGAAATCTTGAAACGAGGCACAGATGAACAAATGTTGGCATTTATAAAAGATGCCGTGGAAAAAGCACAATATTTTGATTAAAATAAGCTTATGAATAATACATATAAACCAAAAGCCACCTACTTTATCAGCCTGACTTTGATGATAACCATCTTGATCGGAATTGCGTATGGCGCTTTTCTTAGAAAAATAGAAGTCGACTGTATGAGTGGTGCCCAATATGAATATTCCGGAGAAAGCGGCAAAGCAACGTTGTCGATCTATAATTCTTCGCAGAACATCAACCAGAGAACAGAATCATTTATGGAGAGCATCCGTTATGAAGTAGAACCCAACGAAGGACTGTCCAATGGGGATATTGTCCACGTAACGGCTGATTATGATGAATCGATTGCCGAACAATACAATTTTCAACCAGTCAATGTGGAAGTGGATATTGAAGTCAGTGGACTTCCGGATCAATACAAGTCGGTTCAGGAAATTGAACCGGAGTATCTGGATAATGTATATGAGGAATCGGAGCAATATGTCGTAAATCATGCGACCGAGATCTTTGATTATAAGATCCAGCGTGTGGATGCGCATCCGGAGCTGGAAGAACAGGAAACCGTATACAGAGCTTTTTTGAAATCCAACCGCTCGGGCATCAGCGATCGTATTCTCTCCATCCAGAAGCTAACCTATTCAAGTCGCGGGAACACGTATACGTTCTATTATTCCGTCTTTGTGCCGGGGATCAACACCAGCAAAGATATTGTCCTGCAGGATATATATGGAGAAGTTGCGAGTGTCACCAATGATGAGATCAATGATTCTTTGTACGATCATTATGTATCCAGAGTATATGGTTTACGATATGTAATCGAACCGATAGAAATAAAATAAGAACCTCATGGGTTCTTATTTTAGTGTTTCCTTTAATTTTTCAAAATTAACGGCATCGATAGGATGAAAACGAATGATTTCCTGATCGTTTTTATAACGGGGAATCAGATGGACATGGAAGTGTTCAACGCTTTGTCCAGCCGCTTCATGCATGTTGGATAATAAATTGATGCCGTCACAATGCAGCTTTTCTTCAAGCTGACGGGCTGTCTTTTGTGCTACTTCAAACACGTGATTCCGGATTTCTTCCGGACAATCCAGAAAGGATTGACAATGCTCTTTCGGGACAACCAGACAATGTCCGTAAGAAGTGGGATTTACATCAAAGAAAACGAGTACAGAATCATCCTCATAAATGGAATGGCTGCCGATTTTACCGTTGGCAATATCGCAGAAAATACACATATGGACCTCCTTGTGCTGATGATATAGGAAAACCAGGCTAAGGGGGTGCCTGGTTTTCCAAAAAATTAAGGGGATAGAAAATTGTATGAATACCAATTATTGGAATATCCATACAGGCAAGGTCTTCTATTCCTTGCTTATAGTGAGTATATCACACACAGCGACGTTAAATATGTGAAAATTATGGAAAAATATGTGAAAACAGGAAAAATTGGGTGAAATTAGGGATGATGATGATAAAAATGGGGTAAAAGCTTAAAAAATAAGGAAAAAAGACCACAAAATAGGGCGAGATTTGGAAAATGAACATTTGCTGGTTTTAAATCAAAAAAGCTATATCAAATATGCTATAATAACCAAGATAGAGGTTGATATATATGATTCAAAAATCTATTCAGACGATTGCGCAATATCTGGAGGCAGAAGTTGTCGGCTGTAAGGATCTTTACCAAAAGATCTGCGGCGTTACCATTGACTCCAGAAAAGTGGAAAAAGGCAATCTATTTATACCAATTATCGGTGCCCGTGCGGACGGTCATCGTTTTATTCGTGATGTTCAAAAAAAAGGAGCAGCTGCTTCGTTGTGGCAGAAAGACCATACACCCTATCCGGATGGGATCTCTTTGATTTTGGTAGATGATACGCAGCAGGCACTGACCCGGCTGGCCAAAGCCTATATGAAAACATTATCCTGTAAGGTCATCGGAATTACGGGTTCAAATGGAAAGACCTCCTGTAAAGATATGTTCTTCAGCGTATTCTCACAGGCCTATAAG
>DGUK01000039.1:1308-7080 GCA_002394635.1 Faecalitalea sp. UBA4312 | reverse complement strand
TCAAAGGAGCCTCCAATGCCACAGTAATCATCAATGGGGCCACGATCAACGTGACCGCTGCCAACAATGCGATTGCCAGCGATGGCCAGTTATTCATCAACGGCGGTACGTTCAACGTTCAATCTGAAGGCGATGGCCTTAAATCCTCACCAGACCAAGAGGATACAGAGTCGTTAGGTACCATTACGATTACAGACGGTACGTTTGTGATCTCTTCCGGGGAAGATGCCATTCAGGCAGCCGGAAACCTGACGATTACCGGTGGTACCTTTACCATCGCAGCCGGTGATGATGCCATAACCAGCGATACCGTCACAACCATTGGAACCAAAGGATCTGATACCGGTCCTTCCATTCTGGTTACAACGTGTGAAGAAGGCATCGAAGGTGCCAGTGTATTCCTGTATTCCGGGGATGCGACCATTACATCCAACGACGATGGTATCAATGCCGCAAATAGCGATCTGACAAACTATACCTATACGATCGATATTTCCGGCGGAACCTGGACCCTTAACACAAACGGAGACGGTCTGGATTCCAATGCGAATATCTCTATGACCGGTGGGCAAGTGGTTTTATATGGACCGGAAGGAGGCGGCAATTCCGCTATTGACTATGATGGAACCGGCACCTTTACCGGTGGTGAAATCTTTGCGACCGGCTATAACGATATGGCTCAAACACTCAACGGCACTGGCCTTGTCTTTCAGAATCTGTCTTTCACTAAAGGTCAAACTATCTCTATCGTAGACAACCAGGGCCAGGTTTTATTTACCACAACCGCGCAGAAAAGCGCCAACTGGATCTATTATGCCAATGATGCCCTGCTTGCCGGCGAAACCTATACTTGTCTGATCGATGGGCGTGTAGTCGGAACCAGTACAGCCGGTCAACAAAGTACCATGGGGCCCGGGGCAATGCCACGACAACCTCAAGGAATGATGCCAACAAATACAGGTACAGAAGGTATGATGTTTCCCGATGGTCCTTTCCAGCCGCAAACAGACCCTTCAGAATTTCCAGGCAGCCAACCTATGAATCAGGAATCCACATTCTATCCGGTCTTCGACCAAGGAATGCCGGGACAACCTCAAGGAATGATGCCAACAAATACAGGTGCATTCCAGCCACAAGAGACTACACAAACGGATCAAACTGTCTTCCCGGCCAGCGAATGGACAGATCAGGAAAACGTAAACGTCGACTCCAATCCGACTACGGAAACGACAGATATTGATTTTAGCGGATCGTCAGCAAAGCAACCGACTACACTCTCTGTATATAAACATGCGATACAAGAAGATACAACTGCACAGTTAGAAAACGTATTAGAACGGATTTCCAAACAAAAGGAGAAGATCGACGAAACCGTTACAGAACAAGCATCTCCTGTTGCTACCGCCGCTAAGAGCTATGGATCTTATTTGCCTTCAGTGGCCACAATAGGAGCAGCTCTGACCATAGGCTCTGCGCTTTATCGCAAGAAAAGAAAACATATACCAGAAAACAAGGCCGTATCTTAGCGATACGACCTTTTCTTCTTAATCAACTTCTTCAATTACCGTAAATCCTTTGTTGCGCAAGCAGTTTTCTACTGCGTCTCTGTCTTCCACGTTGATCACAAAGACCGGTTTTGCACTCTTTCTTCCGAATGTCAGATAGATGTAGTCAATATTGATATAACTTTTTTTCAGTTCGGTCAACAGCTTGGACAGACTACCGACTTTATCATCCATTTCTACCCCGATAACTTCCCGGGTCTGACATAAATAGCCGGCCTCCTTTAATAAAGACAACGCTTTATCGGTATCCGAAACAATCAGGCGCATAACACCATACTCTCCGGCATCAATGGTCACAAAGCCGAATATATTGATGTTTCCTTTGGCCATGACTGCCGTAATAGCTTGTAGCATTCCTTGCCGGTTTTCCGCAACCACTGAAATCTGCTTCATATATACTCCCCCTTCAAACACATGGTTACTATACTATAACTTAACTAAATTGTCATGCGGAATCAGAAGCTGTGGCCACCTCCGGAGAAGCCACCACCTCCTCCGCCGCCTCCGCCTCCGCCGGAGAAACCTCCACCGGAGCTTGAAGAGCCGCTTCCAGATGAACGGGTAACGCGTCGATACACATCCAGTCCGGCCGCCGTAATCGCAACCGCCCCTGTAGTCAGCTCAGCTTTTTTTGGAATTGGTGTACTTTGCGTTTTCTTCCGAGTCTGCCATACGATCATATAGCTTATCAACAAGCCGATGATCAAGGCCAGTAAAATAGCACAGATATAGCGCATCGGCTGGGAAATCGATTGCCCTTCCATTAAGTTGATGACCTGTTCCATCGCCTTCGAACAACATGTATAGTAGTCTCCATTCGATGCATAGGTATAGATATTATCGGTAATCAATGTCGCATAGCTGGCATTGACGGTCTTTTCAATATCTCCTCCGTTATACAGCCAGATTTCCCGATTCGTCATATCAATCAGAAAATACGTTTCACTGGTATGGTTCAGTTCCGGATGATGATTTTCCGCATATTGTCTTGGCGTTCCATAATTGTACTCTGTCGTTTCAATGACCGCATTTCCATATGCCGTGATCGGCTTCATTTCTTCCAACAGCTTTTTTTCTTCCTGTTCTGTCAGTAAATCAGCCCCATCGATCACTTCGCAATGATACCCTGTGGCCGTATTGTTCCAATACATAGAATCGGCATAGACTAAAGGAAAAGCTGAAAGACATAAGTAGATGGAAAATAAGAGAGTAATCACTTTTTTCATGCCTGTGTACCTCCTTTCCGGTCAAAGAAATTCGGTATACCATGGGTACAGTAGACATTATATTTCACGATCATCCGCACCACATTAAACAACATACTGGCAAACAGAATAGCTGCCGCTCCATAATACCAATAGTCGTGCACAGGTCTGGAATAAAGGATATAGAATGCCAGGCCTTGTCCGGCCAGCAGGCAAAGGGTATCCGGAAAAATATCCAACTTTTTCTTTCCAAGGACAGCCAGCTGTATACAAAGGATCGTCAGATACAAAGAAATGGCAATAAACGGGACATAATAATAAGGTGCCAGATAAAAGATGGCCATAAAGACAAGGCGTATGCTGCCTGTAAATGCCAACATAAACACAGCGATGGCACCGATTACCCCAATGTAGTAAGCCCCATCGGTGTTATTGGATTTCTTTCGTTTCTTACGCACCAGTTTCTGAAGCCTTTTTTGTTTCGGATCCATATCTTGCCGTAAATACCCCTTATCATTGGCATGAGTTTCCCGGGCTACAAGCTTTCGGATATTCTGAACATATAAAATCTGAATACCGATTGATAAAGCCAAGGCCCACTTTAACATGGTGGATGGCAGCATCACCAGTAACGACAGCGGCACAAAAGCAAGGGCCGCAAAGCCTAGGGAAAACAACAGGAACTGTTTAATATCCACCGGCAGATCTGCGGTCATCTTTCCGGTTTGCCCGTTCACTACCGCATAGGCCACCCGGTTCCGATTTCGATAGGTCAGAAACCATACCGGCAGCATCGCCCGTGTTTCCTTTTCCACTTTCGTATGAAACGCAACATTCATATTATCCGGTTCATTGACCGACATTCCTTTGTATTTTGAACTCCGTTTTGAAATGTGATTCAGTGTATATAGATTCGCGTCTTCCTTGGCGTCCTCTCTGTAAACATGGGAAGGCACATCCTCGGTATCTGCACAAAAACCACTCATATACGCGGTGGAAAAATCCTCCAGATCTTTCATACGGAAAGGGGCCACCGCCAAAGACAGAGCATCGTCAAAGGACGAGGATCCGTCATACTGGATCGTATCGAACTCTGTATCCAGATTGAAATTCATATGGCAATACTCGCGCGTATCGCCTCTGACGCGGACCCCGTTGACACGGACCGGCCCTTTCTGTGTCACATTGTAGATCCAATAAGGCAGATAGATCCCCTGAAACTTTTCCAGATGGTCTTCCGATTTCAGATCTTTGGGCAAACACCATACCTTCTTTATCCCATCTTGATAAATCTGTATGCAGTTCTTTTTGGTGATCCGAAAAGGAATGATCGATTCCGGTGTCTTCTCCCCGCTCAATCGCCCCTCCAATGCAACCGATGAGCCACAGAACGGACAGCTTGTTGCCGCCTCATGATCAGTTGAAAGGATTTCTCCTCCACATTGCGGACAAGTAAACACCGTCGCATCGTATGTTGCCTCTCCAGCTTCCTCAATGGCTTTAGGATGATCCAGTGGTTCTATTTTATTTTCACAATAATCACAAAACAGTTTTTTAGATTTGATGTCATAACGCATATTGGCACCACAGTTCGGACAAGCGTACATGATCTTCCTCCTCCTCTATTTTATAAGCAAAGATCCTTGCGTTTTATCACAAGGATCATGAATTAGAAATTAAATGTTTCCGGATCGGATCCCGTCCGTGTATTACGATGCAGCGCATCTATTTGTTTCATATCGTCTTCACTCAATGTGAAATCGAATACATTTAAATTGGCAATGATGCGATCTTGATGCACCGACTTTGGTAAAACGATCGTATTTCTTTGAATATGCCAGCGAATGACAACCTGTGCCGGGCTCTTTCCATATTTCTTTCCAATTGCCTGCAGGACAGGATCGGACAGAATAGTTCCGCCTGTTCCCCCTAGCGGGCTCCAGACCTCCACCTGGATCCCTTTTGAATGACAATAGTCAATCAGGGCTTGATTGTTAAAATACGGATTGGATTCAATCTGATCGACCGCTGGTATTATTTCACTGGATTCTGCCAGTGTTTCCAGGTGATGAGCATGAAAGTTGCTGACACCAATAGCACGGATCCTGCCTTCTTTGTATAGCTTTTCCATCTCATGCCAGGCCTCTACATATCCTTCCGCCGGCCAATGGATCAAATATAGATCAACATAATCTGTCTGTAACAGCTTTAAGCTTGTCTCAAAGGCCTCTCTGGTTTTTCTTTGCCGGATATCTTCATTCCACAACTTGGTCGTCAGAAAGATTTCCTCTCTGGGGATTCCACTGGCTTTAATTGCCTTTCCGACACTTTCTTCGTTACCGTAGATCCAAGCTGTATCAATATGTCGATAACCGGCTTCCAAAGCCCATTTTACCGCATTCTCTGTGACCTCACCGGACGGGGTACGAAATACTCCCAGTCCTATCTGAGGAATTTCTATATGATTATTCAATTCAATCTTTTTCATATTTTCCTTTCTAGAGAACCTCGATCAGTTCTTCGTCTTCTTTTGAAAGGGTATGCGTCCCTGCCGGTTTTGCGTTATCTGCCGGATAACCAGTCGGAAAAATCGCAATCAGATCATACTCTTTCATCTGAGGGAACTTCGTCTGCAGTCTAGGGGCATCAAAAGATCCCACCCAGGTCGTTCCCAAGCCTAGTTGAGCAATCTCCAACATCATATGGGTGCCGACAATGGCCCCATCCACATGAGCAAATGTCGCTTGGTCAAATTTTCTTGTCCATGCTTGTTCTTTGGATACACCGACCACAAAGAAAACAGGAGCCCCAAATGTATAATTTGTCACTTCCTTTAAAGCATTCTTTGCCGGTTCGGATTTCATGACCCAGATCTTAAAAGGCTGGTAGTTACAAGCTGTCGGAGCCAGCTTTGCAGCTTTCAAGATTGCTTCGATTTTATCCGGTTCTACTTCTTGATTTCTAAACTGACGGCACGAATATCGTGCCTGTGCTAATTCTAA